>JADFGI010000005.1 GCA_022567815.1 Nitrospinota bacterium | reverse complement strand
TGAACACCAGTTCCCAATAAACGTTTTCCACATCCGTGACGGTGTCGATGACCTTGCTTTCAAATTCAAAATCCGAAATATCCAGATCATTATTGGCGATGTAAATATTTCTTTTATTATTATCAATACCGAAATTTTTGAGCAGGGGCTGGCTTGCTGATAAAAGCAGTTCCGAGGAATACTGAGGATTCAACCCGGCAAAATTAGAATTTGTCTTGTTTCTACTACTATTGAAACTGATTTCATACTCACCCCCGGTAACCACCTTTTGATTCAAAGAAAGATCCCAGATATAGTCCCGGTTTTCGGCCTTATCAGGGGAAGCGAACGCGCTGGATACCTGATTGGTTCTTTCCAGAGTGGAAAGCTCGATATTGATAGTGGGATCAAATTCAGATTTCCTGTCGGTGATGTCTTGTTCCCTGATTTTAGAGTTGAATTCCTCAACGGCTATAGAGATATTATTTTTCAGCGTTGTCTCAACAACCTGTCTTAACGTGAGACCAAGTTCATCGCCCGAAGGGGAAGGGGAGGCGGGTTTAAAATCCGTAGCCCACAAGTGGGGAACCGAGCCCATCATAAAAAATAATGAGACCATCAAGAAAACCGGTACCAGGGATTTGTGGAACATGACGCTACCGTCTCCATATAAAAGATTCCGAAATCAGCAGCCTGAGCCGGAAGAAAAAGCCACTTTTAGAAAGGCCCCTATGCCTCCATAATGACTTTCCAAACCAATGGACCAAAGGCTAGCAGGGCTGATAAACCGAAAACGGCTCATCAATATCGCTGTCTTTTTATAGATATCATTTATTGTAACTAATTTTTTAATTGGGATAAAGGTCTATTTTTCAATTAATTTGGGTCTGGTTAGGAAATTTTATTTGAAAAAATATAAGATTCATCTTGATAAAATTACATTTACAGTGTAATATTTATGTTGGAGTGTTTATAAAATAAGGTTAAAAAGCCAACCGAGGCTTCCTAGATAAAAGCTTTTTTAATTATGTTAAAGACTTTTTCCATTCATCGAGTGTTAATCAATAAACAAATAATTTTCAGGAAAAGACAATGTCCAGAGTAACAGCCGCAGATATTTTAAAAGTCGTGCCGATCACAAGGAAGACCCTTTGGTTGTGGCAAAAAAAATACAAATTTTTTCCGGACCCGGAAAAGGAAGCGCATCCGGGAGGGAAGGGGATCGTGGGCTATTATCCGGCGTGGGTGGAAGAACGTTGCAAAAAAGTTTATGCCTTGCAAAAACAAGGCTACACCATAAACATGATCAAGGAAATTTTGCAACAGGATGTAGAAAAGCAATCGGTTAGAAAAATTTTGATCGTGGATGATGAGAAGAAATTTTCCAATCTGCTGAAAAAGTTTTTTGAAAAAAATAATTACGTCATCGAGCTGGCTTTTGATGGTTGGGACGCAGGCTTGAAAGCGGCTCAATTCATGCCTTCAATTATTGTTCTGGATATTGCTCTTCCTGGAATCAACGGGATGGAAGTTTGCAAAAATTTAAAGGAAAATCCTAAAACCACAAATATCAAGGTGATCGCAATTTCAGGTGATTTGCGGCATTCGGAAAAAGTTATCCTTGATGCCGGGGCTGATATTTATTTCACCAAGCCGGTGGATTTCGATACTCTTCTCTCCGTCTGCAACGAATTTGTTGGTCAGGCCGAAAAGGCCTGATCCCCCCACTACGTGGGGAGGAAGAGTAGGCTACGCTCGCTTCGCTCACCAGCCCTGTAGAACCTAAAACCTATCAAACGTAAATATATGGTCCGGCGCTACTGGGATACCGAACCCAAGCCAAGAAGTATTGCACGGCGTGAGCAAGCCCGCCCTCCGCGGAGGAGCTTGCGGTTGAGTCGCTCATTGTGATATAAGGCTATAGAATTTTTTTAAACATTTTTATTGGATTCTTCTTTATGGAAGGCGCAACAAAAGCCCCCGAGGAAATCAGCAAACTGGTAAATATTGCCAGAGAGATCAGGCGAACAAGTTTGCGGACAATTCACCGGGCGGGGTCGGGCCATCCCGGCGGCAGCCTTTCGGCGGCTGATATTTTGACCGACCTGTTTTTCGGTGGGGTGATGAAATATGACCCTCAAAATCCAAATGACCCGGACCGGGACCGGTTTCTTCTAAGCAAGGGCCATGCATCGGCATTGTATTTCACTATTTTGGCAAAGGCCGGTTTTTTCCCTGAGAAAGAACTGGAAAGTTATCGCAAGATCAACAGTCCATTGTTCCTTTCCGGTCATGCGCATCCAAAAACCCCCGGCGTAGAAATTGCCTCCGGAAGTCTGGGGCAGGGGTTGAGCGTCGCGCATGGAATCGCTCTGGGAGCCAGGCTGGATAATCGAAATTACAAAGTATTTGTCGTGCTGGGTGATGGAGAACTGCAAGAAGGACAAATCTGGGAAGCGGCCATGTCCGCAGTTAAATTCAAATCCACCAATCTGACCGCCATCGTGGATTTCAATAAAGTATGCCAGGATAATCTGACCAAGGATTTAAAAGACCTGGAACCCCTGGAAGACAAATGGCGAGCCTTTGGCTGGGATACTTACCGAATCGATGGCCATAATATGCAGGAAATACATCACACCCTGAAAATTCCGCCGCATGCTGAAAAACCCAGGGTCATCATCGCAGATACTATTAAAGGCAAAGGAGTCAGTTTCATGGAAGGGCAACCCGGCTGGCATGGGGTGGCGCCTTCTGACGAAGAATTGGCAAAAGCCTTGAAGGAGCTGGAATGAAAGACGGCGCTACCAGAGACGGATATGGCGTGGCTCTTGTGGAGTTGGGCGCATCAAATCCCGATGTCGTTGTCCTGGATTCGGGGGTGAGCGATAGCTCCCGGACAAAACCATTTGGTCAGAAATATCCCGAGCGTTTCTTTAATATGGGGATCAGTGAAGGCGATATGGTTTGCACCGCCGCAGGCCTTGCCACTACCGGCAAAATTCCTTTCGCCACAACATTTGCCTGTTTTCTGTTGGGCCGTTCCATGGACCAAATTCTGGTGAGTGTGGCTTATTCAAACACCAATGTAAAACTGGCCGGAACCCACACCGGAATCGCCGTTGGGGAGGATGGACCTTCAGCGCAAATGATCGTGGACATTGCCTACACACGAGCTATCCCAAATATGATCGTGATTCAGCCAGGCGATTGGGAGGAGGCGCGGCAGGCAACCCACGCTCTGGCGAACTACAAAGGTCCGGCTTATTTAAGGCTGGGGCGAGCCAAGTTAAAAGCCCTATATGATAAAAGTCACAAGTTTGAAATAGGGAAGGGCCACGTCCTAAAAAAAGGCAGGGATGTTGTCATTTTTGCAACGGGATGTTTGCTACAGGAAAGCTTAAAAGCAATGGAAGATTTGCAAAATGAAAATATCTCCCCAACCTTGGTTAATATTTCTACAATCAAACCCATTGATTCGGCCTTGATCGTAAAATTAGCCCAGGAACATGGGGCAGTGATAACGGCTGAAGATCACAACAAATTCGGCGGTTTGGGAGACGCGGTGGGAGACGTTCTTCTGGAAAATAATATTCATGTTCCATTTAAAAAAATCGCTGTCAAAGATCAGTTTGCAGAGACGGGAACCGCCGCTCAACTTTTTGAAAAATACGGCCTGTCTGCTAACCATGTTGCCAAGGCTGTAAAAGAAATTCTCCAGCAAAAAAACTCCTAACCCCGCCACGCGGGGAGGAAGATTGGGACTAACCTTCGCTTAACCCCTACGTGGCATGAAGGCAAAGGTCAAATATCACATGCTCACGAGCCCCTGAGAACCGTCATTATCGTCATCGCGAGTTGCTTATCGCCGACACTGGGATCCCCATGTTCTGGATTGCTTCGCTTTACCCCTGCGGGGCATGAAGGTAAAGGTCGAATATCACATGCTCGCAATGACGGGCAAATGATCTCCTCGCAATACCCTTCGTACTTCAATTTTGGTTCAGCGCTTCGCTGGCCAGCGTCACGCTGGGGGAAGCCCCTCTCCATTCTAGTTGACATAATATATGTTATGGGAACTTGTTGTCGGAAAAATAAATCAACCTTGATCGAACTCAGCCCATGTGTGGAATCGCTGGTTTAATCGATTTCAGCAACGGCAGACTGCCCGGATACGAAAATCATTCGGGAAAAGTTCTGCGTATCATGCTGGATCATTTGCGCCACCGTGGACCCGATGACCGGGGTGAGGAAAAGTTTGTTGTCGAGTATGGTCCGACTGTTTATCTGGGACATCAAAGGCTTGCAATTATCGACCTCACACAAATGGGCCATCAGCCTATGGCCAATGATTCCCAAACCATCTGGATTTCCACAAACAGCGAAATTTATAATTTCAGAGAACTCAGGCAGGAACTTAAAGGACGAAATTATAATTTTCGCTCTGACTCCGATACGGAAGTTTTGCTGAAAGCCTATGAGGAATGGGGGGTCGATTGCCTGGCCAAACTTCGGGGTATGTTTGCCTTTGCAATTTGGGACTCAAGGAAAAAGGTTCTTTTTCTTGCACGCGACCGGCTGGGAATAAAACCGCTTTATTATTTTTCCAGTCCGGATTGTTTCCTGTTTGGCTCCGAAGTCCGCGCGCTGGCCGCCACCGGTATTCCCGGTACCTCGGTCAATACAACCGGGCTCTTCCATTATTTATCTTTTGGGAGCCTGTCCGCGCCTGACACTCTTTGGGAATCCATAAAAGAACTGTTACCCGGACATTATCTCCTGGTCACTCCTGAATCCATGCAGGAAAAAAAATACTGGGATCCCCTTGAATTTGCCCTGGCCCCCTCCCCTGAATCCATAGATGATTTGCTGAAAGAAACCCTGAAAGATTCGGTGAAATTCAGGCAAATCAGCGATGTTTCCCTGGGAGCTTTTCTCAGCGGCGGCATAGATTCCAGCGCCATAGTCTCTCTCATGCATCAGCAGGCGGACCATGCCGTAGAAACACTTTCCGTTGTTTTCAAGGAACCCGAATATGACGAATCCGTTTATTCAGATAAGGTTGCCCAACAGATGGGAACCCGCCATCACACGTTGGAACTTGGCGAATCCGATCTCGTCAACGCTCTCCCTCAAGCCATCTTGGCGATGGACCAGCCCACGGTGGATGGAATCAACACCTTTCTCATTTCAAAATGCGCCCGCGAGGTCGGCTGGAAGGTCGCCCTTTCAGGAATAGGGGGAGACGAACTCTTTGGCGGTTATGACTCGTTTCGATTGGTTCCCAGATTATTAGGTGTTGAAAGAATTTTAAGCGCCCTGCCCCGTTCCTGGACCTCTTTCATGGGCAATTGTGTTCAACGATTCCTGCCCGCTTCCGACCAGACCACCAAACTTGGCCACCTGGTCAGGGGTCAAAAATCGGGTAGTCATATTTACTTTTTGATGCGGGCGTTGTTTTGTGAAGACCGGGTGCGAGGTTTATTCCGGGACAAAAATTGCGCCGATAATGAAATCATCAAACACCTGACAAAAACCAAACAACAAACCGATTCCTTGAGCGCCATCCATCCCCTGAAACAAATTTCTTATCTGGAGTTGACGCATTACCTGTCCAACACCCTTTTGCGGGATACCGACATGATGAGCATGGCGCACGGACTGGAAATCCGTGTGCCGCTGATTGATCATCGGCTGGTGGAATTGATGTTTTCCATTCCTGCAAAAATCCAGTTTGCAAGACCACCCCAAAAATCCCTGCTGGTGCGGTCTCTCCCACATCCCCTGCCACCAGAAGTAGTTCATAGAAAAAAAATGGGCTTCACCTTGCCTTTTGAACATTGGATGCGAAATGATTTGCGAGCGGAGGTGGAATCGGTATTGCTGGAACGGATTTCTCCGTTATCGGACTTCATTGAAGAAAAGGAGGTCACACAGGTGTGGAAGGATTTTTTGGCAGGGCGGGTTTCCTGGTCGCGGCCCTGGGCGCTCTATGTATTAAAAAAATGGTTTTATCTCAACCCCGTTACACGGGGAGGATAAGCCTGCTACGCAGGGGGCAAACGTTCGCTTCGCTTGTGATATCCTTTCCCTTGTCTTCATGCCCCGCCCCACTACGTGGGGAGGAAGCTTGGGCCTGACGCTACGCGAGGCCCTGAAAACATACAAGGGTACACGAGTCCCGGAGAAAAATTCGGCACGAAATAGATTTTTTTCAGCCTAAAATCTATAGCACGTTAACTTTGGGTCCAGCGTCACGCTGGTTGGGTCCAGCTTCACGCTGGTGCGAACAATTTGAGCATACATGCCCTATTTCACGTCCGCACATGATACACGTCTGCATTTCTCCACTGGGCTTGATGGCCCCTCCGCAATGATTACAACAGGTTATGGAACTAGGTTGGCTTTTCGTGTGATTTCGTATATAGGACCGCCTACTATTAATCAATAGTTTGTTTCGTGAAATATTCACAAACATTGAAATACCCCTTTTTATATATCAAAACTTCAAATTTACAGTCTAATAAACTATATTAAAACCAAAAACAATCCTTTTCATTGCCTTGGCTAATGCGTAGGATGTTTCTAATTTTAAAAAGTTTTGAAATTTTGAAAAAAATCCGCGGCCTGCCGGATCAGAAGGGAATCCAATTCTGGAGTAGGCAAAAAACATGCAACCATCCGTTCAGAGTTTGGCCATCACGCCTTTGTTGACAGTTTCCATTCGAGCTGTATCAAACAGAATTTCAACAAGTTTCATGGCAAATTCCATTGCGGTTCCGGGACTCCGGCTGGTGATAATATTTCCATCCACCACGACCCTATTTTCGGAGTACGGAACGTCTTTCAATTCATCTTTGACAGATGGATGGCTGGTGAAGGTTTTGCTTTCAAGCAACCCGGCAGACTGCAAAACCACCGGGGCGGCGCAAATGGCGGCGATCTTTTTATCGTCCTGATTCATTTTCAATAAAATGGCCCGGACTCTCTCATCTTTTTGCAGGTTGGAAGTTCCTGGCTGTCCTCCAGGAAGGATCACCATATCGAAATCATCGACATCCACATCATTCAACCGGCTATCGGGAACCAGGTTGATTCCGCGTGACCCCCGAAGGGTTCCGTCCTCTGTTCCGGCAAGAGTCACCCGGGCTCCCGCCCGGCGAAGGATGTCCACGACAGTGACAGTTTCAATTTCTTCAAATCCTGGAGCTAAAATCACTAAAACTTTTTTCATACAGAGTACCGCTGGACCAGCCAAGGGTTGGACCCACATTTTACGCGCTCATGAATTAATGGCTTCGTGTACCCCTCCGGGGCATGAAGACAACGGAAAGGATATCACAAGCGAAGCGAACGTTTGCCCTCCTGCGCCAGCGTGACGCTGGACCCAGAGTTTACGTGCTATGGATTTATGCCGTTTTGGGGCTCGCGAGCGAAGCGAACGTCAGCCCTAAACTTTTCCTCCCCGTGTAACGGGGTAAAAATACCATAATCTGGCTTGTATCGCTTATTTTCTGGTGATAAAATTTTTGGTGTAAGCTATACGAAATTTTTGCATTAAAATGGTGATATGCAAACTTTAGAACGAACCTCTGGTTTTCCCCGGCAAATTCAGAACATGTTTGGCGCGGTAGCGCCGAAATATGATTTTCTCAATCGACTGCTCAGCGCCGGGCGGGACCAGTATTGGAGGAAAGCGGCGGTCGATCTTCTCTCCCCGCAAATGGGAGAACGTTTTCTGGACGTCGCCACCGGGACCGCCGACATTGCCCTGGAAATTGCTTCGAGGCATCCATCTGAACTCAAGGTGATGGGGATTGATTTTAGCGGTCCCATGTTGAAAATCGGTCAAAAAAAGGTCGCCGATAAACAACTGGAGCGGACCATCACCCTGCAAAAAGGTTGCGGCGAGTTCCTCCCCTTTGCCGATGGAAGTTTTCATGGCGTTATTTCCGCTTTTGGCCTGCGTAATTTTTTCGATTCACAACGCGCCCTGAACGAAATGCACCGTGTTTTACAGGATGACGGGAAGGTCGTCATCCTGGAATTTTCTCATCCACCCAATCCCCTCCTGGGATGGGGTTACCTGTTTTATTTTCACTTTCTATTACCCCAGGTGGGAAAATTTTTTTCACGCCATAAATCAGCATATAATTATCTCCCTCAATCGGTCGCAAAATTTCCAATGCGCGATGATTTGGCGCTACTCATGGAACAATCGGGATTTCGGAGCGTGACGCATCAAGATCTTACTTTCGGGATTGTTAGCCTATATCATGGTATAAAAAATGGGTGAACCACGCCGAAATAAATTTTTTTCCTTTAAGGCGATATTAGTCCTCGGCCTGATTTTTCTTGGAACGGAATATTTTCTTGACCGGTTTCAAATTTTCGATATTTCCCTGCCAACTTTTGAAGCCAGCGGAAAAAATGAATTTGCCAATCGACAGGATTATAAAGACATTCTTGAATTGCAGAAAGCATTTATCCGAAATGCGAAAAAAATCAAACCCACCGTCGTCAGCATCAACAAAATCCTTGATAAATTTGAACCCGCGATTTGGCCGGACTCCCCTTCCCATCCTTCCAGACCCTGGTATTTCTCCTTAAAGGAATGGGTGTTCAGTACCGCGGCTAGGAAGCGGTATCGCATGGAAAATGTTGGGTCGGGAGTTATTCTCAACTCAAAGGGATACGTTTTAACCAACCACCATGTCATAAAGGGTATTGATAATATCATGGTGAGGATGTCCACCGGGGAAGATCATTTTGCGAAATTGGTGGGAACCGATCCGTTAACGGATTTAGCCGTATTAAAATTTTCAACCCTGCGAAGGGTGCCCTACCCTGACTTCGCAAAATCCCAAAACATGGAAGTGGGGGATTGGGTGATGGCCATTGGCAATCCATATGGATTGGAAGGCACCGTCACCGTGGGCGTGATCAGCGGCAAAGGCCGGTCCAACCTGGGGATCGCCACTTATGAAAATTTTATTCAGACAGACGCGTCCATCAACCCCGGAAACAGCGGCGGACCCTTGATAAATCTGAATGGCGAGGTCATTGGCATCAATACGGCAGTGGCTGAGATCGGGTCCGGCGTTGGATTTGCCATCCCCATTGAAATGGCGATGCGCATTGCGACTCAGCTCATTAATTCGGGCGAAGTGGCGCGGGGTTGGCTGGGAATCGGCATCCAATCCATAACGCCTGAACTGGCGTCATTATTTAACCTGAAAAAGCCCGTGGGCGGAGTGCTGGTCAACAGCGTCGACCATGAAACTCCCGCTGAAAATGGCGGAATCGTGAGGGGCGACGTCATCGTTCAATTCGATGGCAAGAGGGTTCCAAGCTCAAACAAGTTTCAGCAAATGGTGGCAGACACCGCCATCGGAAAAACCGTTTCCATCAAGGTGATTCGTAACGGAGCGGAAAAAAATCTCCAGGTAAAAATCGGCAGGCTCAGTTCCTGACCCCACTACGTGGGGAGGAAGAGTGGGCTACGTTCGCTTCGCTCCCTAGCCCCAAAAAAACGTTTAACCGCGTGAGCAAACTCGCCCTCCGCGGAGGAGCCAGCGTGACGCTGGACCCAATGTTTACGCACGATGGGTTTATAGAAGATTAATAGTTCCCCTTTAATTTATAGATTCTCAGGGGCTGGTGTACCCCTCCGGGGCATGAAGGCAACGGATAAGGATATCACTAGCGAAGCGTACCCCTTGTTTAGGGCCTCGCGTAGCGTCAGGCCCAAGCTTCCTCCCCGTGTAACGGGGCGAGCGTAGCGTCAGGCCCGATCTTCCCCCCCACGTAGTGGGGCCACCTCAAAACCGACTTCAGTAATTTTGGCAGAAATTGTTTTTAAATCTGTTTGATTCTCTTCATACCCCACCGTCACTTGTTTTTTCTCCAAATCCACCTGCACCCTGGCAATTCCGTTAATTCCCTCCACAGCCTTGGTAATAGTTTGGACGCAATGATCGCAACTCATTCCCATCACTTTGATTACCTGATTTTCCATAACGTTTCCCCCGTGTAGTTATCGCGAAACAGCCCTCCCGCTTCAATTTGGCCGGGAGGAATATACTTTCGTCCTTTTCCCCTCATCCTCATTGAAAAACCGCTGGAATGACAAAATTAGTCACTCCTTGCTCAAAATCGTATGATTTTTCGTTAAACCACAAAAGCCCAAAAAACATCGAAAATCCGGTAACCCGTTGCTTCCAAACAAGTTATAAATTTGGCACAAACTTTGCCTTATAACTTATTGAATTTTAACGATTAATGAGAGGTGCGGGCCATGTTTTATGATGTCAAAGTGTTGAATCCAGATGGCACGATGAAAAAAGTCATCACCAGCAACGAGCTTAAATTAACTCACTGGGAAAATTTCAGAAAAGCCGAAGAAAACCTTTCTCTTCAAACTGCTGAGCGGCGCAAAGTTCCCCCATGGATAAAGGAAAAACTGGACTTACAATTTCCAGATTTTAGTGAATCCAGATACGCAGATTAATAATATTCGATTTGTCCATTTTTCGCGATTTCTTGATAGTTATGGTGTAACTGGACCATACGGTCTTGTTGAAAATCGGGAGGTCATAATCTTATTTATGTGATTCTAACCATTTAATTTCATAATGGCTGAATCAGGGCCGCCCTGTTTTTTTTGGATTATAAACGTCCCTGCCTTCCACCCCCAAACCTAGCGCTCCGTCTCCTCAAAATAGACCACTCTCACAGAATTGAAGATAAGAACAATCTTCTGTATAAGCCACAAATTTTAGGTATTTTGGAATTTTATCGGGAAAAAGGCTTTAAACGTAAAGACCCGCTTGGGAGGCGGGGGAGTCCGTCCTCACAAGCGGGTCCGCTAACGGGAGGTAACTCATTGTTTTTATATTAGCATATAATTATCGGCAAAGCAATATTTTAAATGATATTTATTTAGTCCAATTGATATTTATTCAAACCAAATGATATTTCGTCACAAAGCTCTTCCCAAACATTTATTGAGGCGGAAAAAATTACGGTTTCTGAAATTGACCGACCCTTATTTCAACCAAAAAAGCAGATAAACCTCCCTTTCCGTAATAATTTGATTTTTCAGCGATTTCTTTGTCGAAAACACTCAAGAATTCAGTAATTAAACCGAAAATTTATACATGGGTCAATCAGGAAGATTGATCACACAGGTTGCTTGGTTTTTACCCTTTTATTTACAAATTTGAGACCCTTCACAAACAACCTGTCGCAATATCAATTTCAGGGAGGAAATAAATCATGAAGCAATTCCGCCTTTTTGCTGCGCATCCGCAGGTCCCCCAATCTTCCCTTTTGGACAAATTAACGCAACCTGCACAAAATTCCTTTTGCCAATTCAGAGAGCATTTTTTTTGGGATGTGATTCTCCCTTTGAACAATGGTTCCCAACAAATTCCATACTCTCTTATTCTGCGATAGCTTGAAATCAAATGACCGAATTAGATCCCACAAATAAAATTACTCAAAGAAGCTCCGCAAAAAAACCGCCTGCCAAGCCCGCCAGGCCGCCTCTGGAGTCGGCAAAAACTTCAGCTACTAGCGGCGACCGTGTCACCCTGTCCCATAAGCCAAATCAGGCCCCTTTGGAAACCGGCGGAGCCAAAACGTCCGGGAATATTCGTGAGCATTTGGTAAGTCAATTCCGCGAAATTCTTGAGCAGGGAACTTATCAGGTCAAGGCCGATGAAATTGCCAAAAAAATGGTGCAAAAAATTCAGGAAGGAAAGGACCAGACCATCATTTAGCCATATCTGCCGGACCGGGCGATAAAAATTTCACAATACTCTCAGTTTAGTCAGTTTTGGGAAATTTCCCGTTTCCAGCAATTTTACTTCCCACCGTTTTCCCATCTTATTAATTCTTAAATCGAGTTTCTCCAGCCGGGTCAGTACGGTGGTTTTGGCCAGCGATTCCATGCCCACGCGAGTGATTTGATTGCTCCGAAGATCCAATTCCTTCAGGTTGGAAAATATGGAGGAATGGGCAATGGCGTCCAGCCCCACGTCTCCAAAGCCATTCTTTCGCAAATCCAAAACCTCGAGTTGTTGCAGGCTGGTATGCTGGCTTAAATAAACAACTTCCAAAGCGGTGATTTCCATGCCAGGAAGTTTCAGTACTTTCGGGTTTCTTAAAAGACGGGATTGGATAAATTTTTCAAATAATGAAAGGGAGCGGTTCGGATTGGGTTTCAGCCTTGCATCAATCGCCGCGTTGACCTTATCGATACCGCCTTTGGTCGAATAAAATATTTCAAGAATTTTATCTATATTCAGCTCTTCATCGTCCATAATTGATTCACTCCCCCTTCCCAGGACCTCCGATTTAAATTCCCCCTGTCATTGCTTTTGGTCATCCATTATAACTTGGTATTTAAAAATCAATTAGGTATACTCTAATTCCTCTTAAACCTCCCTGTCACGCAATTTTTATGCAAATCAATTTTTTAAATATTTCCTCCTCAGTTCCCGGATTCCGGATATTTGCATGGGCACCCTGAAAGCTCTATTCAATAGATTTCTATCTGTAATTTTAGACATTTTGCCCCTTCTTTGTGTTTTCTTTATTTTCCAGACCTTCGTCATTCAAAAACCATTCCCCCATCTGGAGCAAACCCTCTTGGGAATTGGATTGGTAATCCTGGGCCTGTTTCTATTTATCATCGGCCTTGAAAATGCATTGTTTCCATTGGGAGAACGAATCGCCAACCAATTCGCTCAAAAGGGAAATGTGTTTTGGCTCTTGTTGTTTGGATTTACTTTGGGGTTTTCAACCACCATCGCGGAACCGGCCCTGACCATCATTGCCACTAAAGCCGGGCAACTGGCCGCCGACTCCGGTTTCATTCAAACCCATGATTCCGCAATTTCATTTTTCGTGCACGGGTTACGCCTCACCATTGCCGTTGCCGTGGGAATGGCAATCGCAATTGGCGTGTTGCGGATCATCAAGGGGTGGCCGTTGATCTGGTTTATCCTTGCGGGATATGGATTGATAATTCTCGCGACCTTTTTTGCGCCCAAGCAAATCATAGGAATCGCGTACGACTCCGGCGGAATCACCACATCCACCATCACCGTGCCCCTGGTAGCCGCATTGGGGATTGGCCTGGCGGTGTCCATTAAGGGCCGAAACCCAATGGTCGATGGATTCGGTTTGATCGCATTGGCAAGCCTCACCCCCATATTATTTGTCATGATATATGGCATGTTTGTTTTAGGGATTGCATGATGTCACAGGAAAATGGGCTTTTTGAGCTCCTCCAGGCTTCTTTTACAAGCACCTTTGTGGATATTTTACCCATCCTGTTGGTCCTGGTATTTTTTCAGGCCATTATTCTCAGGAAAAATATCCCTCATCTCAAACAAATTTTATTCGGGCTTGTTTTGGTTGTGGTGGGATTGGCAATTTTTATCGTAGGTTTGGAGGAATGTGTTTTCCCGATAGGAACCCGGATGGCGAATCAATTGACGGACCCTCATTTCCTGGCCAACGGTGACGACGAAATCCTCAGAGGCTTTTTATCGGGTGTAGCAGTCGATCCCTCTCTCTATATATGGACTTATATTTTTGCTTTTACGATCGGATTTTCTACCACTCTCGCGGAACCCGCTTTGATCGCCGTGGCCATCAAGGCCAGAGAGATTTCCACAGGAGCGATTTCTGAATGGGGTTTACGGATCGCCGTGGCCTTTGGAGTGGCATTTGGAGTGACCCTGGGGGTCTACCGTATTATAACGGGAACGCCACTATATCTTTACATTGCGTTTGGCTATTTGTTTCTTATGGTCCAAACTGTCTTTGCTCCAAAAACCATCATTCCATTGGCTTATGATACCGGAGGGGTGACCACGTCCACCATAACCGTTCCTGTACTGGCGGCATTGGGAATCGGGCTCGCGTCCAATGTTCCAGGCAGATCCCCGATCATGGATGGATTTGGTCTCATAGCTTTCGCTTGCCTTTTCCCTATCATCGCCGTTTTAGCCTATGCTATGATCGGTCAGTGGCTCGAAAATCGTTACCAAAAATCAAAATAATGTTTAACTTTATGGGAGGAGACAAACTCTATGCGTTTTAAAGTTATTCTTGCTTTGGTCAACGACGACTATCAGGACGAGGTAATCAATGCGGCTAAAGAAGCGGGCTCTACGGGAGTCACGATTTTGAATGCCCGCGGGGAAGGGATTCACAAGCACAAATCATTTTTTGGGTTGTCAATGGAAGTGCAAAAGGACATGCTCCTCTTTTTGGTTGAAGATTTTAAATCCAATGACATCATGGACGCCATCTACAAGGCCGGTCATCTGGATGAACATGGAAACGGAATCGCATTTTCATGGCTGGTGGATCGAGCGATCGGATTGGAAAGCCAGCTTCCCACAATGGAAAAAGACGCCAGGCAAAATTATTTTTAGGAGACCTTGATGACAGACTACCAATCGGTCCGGGATATTATGATGCCCAATTTCAAAAAAATCGAGGGCATCACCAAAGTTTCGGATGCCTTGGCGATAATGACCCAGAACAAGATTAATGCCATCCTCATTGAACCAAGGAACGAGGCGGATGTTTATGGAATCATGACTCGCAGAGATATTGCCCGGAAAGTCATCGGCGAAAGAAGAAAGCTCCATGAAACTCATGTTTACGAAATCATGACCAAACCGGTTCTCAACGTTCCGCCCAACATGCCTCTTCCCTATGCCGCACGGCACTTGACTAACTTCAAGGTATCTTATGCAATGGTGCTGGAAAATAATACCGTGATTGGAATGATTTCACTGAACGGAATTGTCCAGCACTGGGATCAAGGGTGATGCCTGTCAGGCAGAGTCACTCGAAATAAAATTTTTCAGTAGCGCGGGCTTTCTAGAATTTGCCCGAATAAGCTTGTAGGTCATTTGCTGGTCTCAGGATTATAAATCCTCCGTGGTTTAACTTTAACCTTTTTTAAGAGAGCTACCCGTACGACTGTCCCAGATAACTTTATGGGGACTGGAAACGTGTTTGGCCTGGGCGGTCCAATGATCCCATTTTGCTTCAATCTTCAATATTTTTACGCATTCGTCAATGCCATGCGATCCTGCCATATGGGAATACAGTTGGTCTAAATCTTTAATGAAGGTATCCTGTTCGGATTTATACCTGTCCTGAGCTTCGGCGATATTAGCCAACGTGTTTTCAGCGACCGTATCGTAGACAAAAGATATTTTTTGAGTGCGCTCAAAATTCACAAAGTAATTGATATAAATCCAGAAAGCAAAAGGAAACGCCGCTAAAATCCAGACCCCCAGCTTCAGGGCTTTTTTGTCTGCAAAAATTCCCGCGAAAACCAAAATGAAACCGCCAATAAGGGAATATAGAGAGGCATCGGAATAATATTTTGCGGGCCGCACTTTTTCGCCGCACGGTTCATCCGAATTGGCGCTTAATAATTGCGTGGAAGAAAATGCTCCCCAAACACCGGGGCTTGAGCGCCCCCAGGCGGGCGCGTCAAATTTTATTATGAGAGCGCCGGTGAATAATACGAAAAGGATGCAAATGGCGATGAATTGCTTTAGCATGGAAATAATTAAATTTCTTTACCCCGCAACGCGCCCCTTACAGGGGAGGAGAATATTAGCGCTGGCCGCCTGTGGCGTGGCGTCGTTCATTTATTTTGGTCCTGGCATTGAATGCGTATTATAAAGGTTGTTTTTATTTTTAAAAGTTTTTCTTCCACCCTTTGAGGACTTTATAGCACTAAACACAATGAATAAAGAAACGAGATTTGTTGATCAGAAAAACGGAATGGTCCTGGATAATGAGTCGGGTCTGATTTGGGCCAGGGAGGATTCCTGGGCCATTGCTCAGGATTGGCTGACCTTTCAGGAAGCGTTGAGTTTTGTGGATGATTTAAATAAAAAAGATTACCTCGGATTTCACGACTGGCGTATTGCCGAGAGAGAAGAAATCGAAAAACTTTTTGTTCCTGAAAGCTTGATTATCGGGAGATCGAAACAAGAGCTTCACTTGGCCCCCGCATTTGCTCCCGGCGGTGGCAATAGTTCATGGTGCCTGCCTTTTGACCAACAGGCGGCATTTTATTTCAATTATGCCAGCGGAATTGCGCAGGGATTTGACCAGGATTTTTCTCAGGGATATATCCGCCCGGTTCGACTCTACCCGGATTAATTTGAAGGTTGGATGCTTTTTTTAAAGCAGGAGACAAGCTTGGGCATATTCTGTTGGGGGTGAATGACCTGGGAAATTTCGATGAAGTCTATCTCGTGGATTATTGAGGACAATTGATACCTCTCCCGGTCAATCTCCTCATCGTTCCCCAAATACTGGCAAAGGGTCGTCCTCAAGGCATCCCATTCGAGGTACAGAAAAAATTGATCGTCGGGATCCTGCATCCCTAAAATGCGAGTCAGATCATTAAAATCGAACGTCAGTATTTCCTGTGCCGACTTTCCCGAGCAATATTCCATATAACCCGTTCCGCCGCCGATTTCCTTGCTACAGGTAATTTTGGAAAAGTCGAAATCCAGCAAACGTTCTTCAAGATCCAGCTTGACCTTTACTATTGATGAGGAATCTTTACAGGGCATGTGGAAACCTTAAAAGGTTTTTGGCTCTTATCAGTGTACCACCGGTGCAACCCTTTCTTCAGGGAAAAGGATAATTTCCTGTCAACGGTTAAGCTTTGTTATTCAGAAAATTCATACTGATATCCACCGCCGGGGCGGAATGGGTCAAGGCCCCCACCGATACATAGTCAATTCCGGTTCCCGCCAGTTCATCCAGACGTTCGAGAGAGATCGAACCGGACACTTCGATTTTCACCTTGTGGTCAATCAACTTGACAGAGTGCAGGATCATTTCCGTTGGCATGTTGTCCAGCATGATAATATCCACTCCGGCGGACAAGGCCTCCTCCACCTCATGCAGGTTTGTGGTTTCCACTTCGATGGTTTTTTTCTGATTGAGCTTTTTCCTGATTCGCCCCACAGCCGCGGTGATACTGCCAGCCGCTTTTATATGATTGTCCTTAATCATCACCGCATCAAACAATCCGAACCGATGATTTTCACCGCCGCCGCATTTTACCGCATACTTCTCGAAGATTCTCAGACCAGCGGTGGTTTTACGGGTATCCAGAATCGTGACCGGCCGGGCCCGTTCCACAAACTTGCGGGTCAGAGTGGCGATACCGCTCAATTTTTGCAGAATGTTTAAGGCCGTCCGCTCGCCTTCCAGCAAGGCAATGCTTTTTCCTCGGATTTTCATTATCACCTCGCCGGAAGACACTGACTCGCCGTCCCGGAAACATGGACCCGGAAACGTGCAGGACGAATCCAGAATAGAAAACACCCGGCGAAAAATTTCCGTTCCGCAAAGAGTCAACGATTCCTTGGCCAACACCTCAGCGGTCCAGATAAAATTTTCATCCAGAATGTTTCGGGTGGTGATGTCCCCGGAACCCAGGTCCTCATCCAGCGCTCGCTGAACCAAGGCGTCGATTTGGTCATTGGTGATCGTTTTGGTCAAATTGTTTTACCTCATGTCAGGTGAATGAAATCTGAAAATTTTTACAATCAAAAATAATGAATTTGTTTTAATATATTCCAGGCTCAGCCGGCACACTGACCGACAGCAACCTATTGTTGCCTTGTTTTTAGATATTATTCAACAAAACAATTTTTATACCGGGCAGAATTTTGACACCACTAAAGTTACCGGGCGCATTCGATTTGGAAATTCTCCCGGATGCGAAGTCACCGTCAGAGCGTTTCTCCAGTTCGGATGAAAATACGCCGGAGCAAAAGATCCGCTTGAGCGATCCGGAAACAGGGCAAGCCTGGGGTTTCGTGGTGATCGACAATACCGTTCGCGGCCCGGGTCTTGGGGGCATCCGCATGGCCCCGGATTTGACACTATTAGAAGTTTCCCGCCTGGCCCGCGCCATGACATTGAAGAACAGCGCGGCTTGTCTTCCCTTGGGAGGTGGAAAATCGGGACTGACCGTCGATCCTTATTTTTTTCAGTCGCATCCTCATCTTAAAAGGAAATTAATAAGCCTTTTTACAGACGCGCTTTTCAAAATCGATTCTTATATCCCTGCCCCGGATATGGGAACCAATGAAATCGATATTCAACAAATTTATGAAAAATTTTCAGAAAAGCTGGGAACCTTTAATCACATGCGCGGCGGGGCGGGCCGGCCTCCTGAAAAAGGCGGCATACCCATTGACGATTGGGGACTCACCGCCCACGGGCTATTCGCCGCGGCCAGGACCATGGAAACTTTGCAAGGAGGCTTCCCCATTAAAAACGCCCGTGTGGTTATTCAAGGATACGGCAATGTAGGGTCATGGACCGCGACCAAGTTACAAGGCGCCGGAGCCGTGATCGTCGGCGCATCCGATATTCATGTGGCATTGTGGAATCCCACTGGCCTCAATGTCGAGGAATTAAACCGAATTCGCAAAGATTCCCTTGGGCTTCAAAGATATTCCGGTCCGGTTGACAAGCGGTTTGGACCAGATAAATTGGACTGGCTCCTCGAAGCCCCCTGTGAAATTCTGGTTCCGGCGGCGAGGCCCGACTGCATCAACGCGAAAAACGCCGACCGCATCGACTGCAAAATGATTCTCCAGGGAGCCAATACGCCTTCCAACAAAATGACGGAATATTATCTGCAAAACCAAAGGAAAATTCTTTCCCTTTCCGATTTCATCGTGAATGTGGGCGGGGTCATAGGATGCGCGGTGGAATTGAAAATGACAGGAGACCTGGATTTTAAAGATAAGATGCTCAAAAAAGGACCGCAAATCTATCTGGAAGAATTGATCGCAAATACCGTCTCAAAAAACGTTACCGAGGTCCATAATCGAATGACAGCGCAAAAACAAAAAGATGTCATTTTTCGAAATGAGGCGTTAAACCTTGCGCAAGAAAGATTAAGTTCTCCAATAAAAGAGGATTGGTTGTGATCCCCTCCTCCTTCCTTAATTGGAAAAGAAGAGGGGATCCTCCCACACCCCCAGGTATTGCACCTGGAGAAAATTCAGGTTTGAACTGATTCCCACCAGTGGGTTTTATTCCCCTTGGCTACTAGCCGTAGGGGCAACTGGCAAAATTCGTTTGCCTGGATAATATTTGCTGGGAGCGAAAGTTGTTGCCATTCGGGTCCAGCGTCACGCTGGCCACGGCTTTTAAACGAAAAACCTTGGAGGATATCCCGTCCGCTTGCAACGGGGTCGTTCATTATCTTTTAAATCGCTTTCGGTATAGATTAATCGTGAAGCGGTTTGCAGATATTTTTTTAAAAAGTGCATAAAATGGGCACCATCCTGTCAACCCGCTGACCAATGGAACAAGCCCTGCGAATCCTAAAACAAGTCCCCAAATTCCATCCAGTGCAATGCCCAAGGCGACCACAAAAATACCGAGGGTAATTCTTGCCCTTCGACCATCATTACTTTCATTTACCCTTAATGAAAACATGGACCTACTCTCCCGCAGATGCCCTTAGAAGTATTTGCCGCACCCTTTCAATACATTTTCTCGATTTTGTTATTCTATAAATATGGGACCCTGAGCCCTTTTTGTCCACAATATCGCAAACAATACTATTGCCAACCTGGACTTTATGATGAGATTTTAGGAATTAAGGAGGTCGGTATTTCGGAGTTGCGATTAAAAGCCGGGTAATTATCGGACCATCATGATTCTGGTTCGGATTGCTGATAAATTTCTTTGAGGATTTTATCCGCTCCCATTGCAAGAATTTTTTTTCCAAGTTCACGGCCCAGTTTTTTAGGTTCAGCCAGAGGACCCTGTTGCGAACTATGATAAACGGTTTTGCCGTCCAGGCGGGCTATCAGGCCATTGAGGGTTAAATTTTGCTCTTCCTCATCGATTGTAGCATACGCCCCAATGGGCAATTGGCATCCGCCTTCCAGCTCACCAACGAAAGCGCGTTCCGCGTCCAGCGCCAAATGAGTTTCCTCGTGATCGAGTCCCATGATCGCCTCGAACACATCCGGGTCATGGGTTCGCGTTTCGATGCCCACGGCCCCCTGCCCCATCGCTGGCAAAATTATTTCCGATGGAATCACTTCGGTGATCTTATCCGTCCATCCCATGCTGCGTAACCCGGCTGTGGCGAGGATGATCGCGTCCAGACCCTCAGATTCCAGTTTTTTAATTCGCGTGTCGATGTTTCCACGCAAGGGAACAATCTGCAAATCGGGACGGTATTTCAATAATTGAGAACTCCGCCGCAAACTCCCAGTGCCAATTTTGGCGTTTTCCTGTAGATCAACGAGTTTGATGTTTTCTCGCGAAATGAGAGCGTCGAAGGGGTTTTCACGTTCGGTAATCACCGAGATTTCCAACTCATAGGGAAGTTTTATCGGCACGTCCTTCATGCTGTGCACGGCGATATCCACTTCCCGGCGGAGCAGGGCTTCCTCAATTTCCTTGACGAATAATCCCTTGCCGCCAATTTTGGCCAGGGGCACATCTTGAATCTTGTCTCCGGAGGTCTTGATGATTTTAATCTCCACCTGTAAACCGGAATGAAGGTCTTCCAGCTGGGATTTGATCCAGTTCGCCTGCCACAGAGCCAAGTCACTGCCCCGGCTTCCTATGATGAGTTTTTCCAGATCCATTCAGTCGTCCAGGTGGAAAAGGTGCCGGATTGCTTTCAGATACACATGCCCTTCCTGGGACTGAGTTTGCTTCTTGAGATTGATGGTGGGTTTGTGAAGAATTTTATTGATGATGGATTGGGTCATCAGGGTGAGGGTATTTTTATCCTGATCCGAAAGAGACTCCATTTTCTTTAAAGCTTTTTCCAGTTCATTTTTGCGGGTGATTTCCGCCCGATTGCGAATTTCCACAATAGTGGGCACCGCGTCGAGAGAAACCACCCAGTTGTTGAACTTGGTCACTTCGTTCTGGATAAGCTCCATTGCTATATCCGCTTCTTTTTCCCGCTCCTTGATATTGGCGCTCACCACGCTCTGAAGATCGTCGATGTCATACAAATAGACATTTTCCAGATCGTTGACTTCGGGTTCGATATCCCTTGGGACCGCGATATCGATAAAAAATATCGGCTTGTTTTTTCTTTGGCGGATGGCGTATTCCACCATATCTTTCTTGATAATAAAATTTGGCGACGCCGTGGAGGTGATGATGATATCGGCCTTGTGCATCTCTTCCTTGAACATGTCGAAATCGAGAGCGCATCCATTCAACGTCTTCGCCAATGTTGCCGCGCGTTCATAGGTGCGGCTACAGACATAGACCGTTTTAACGCCGTATGTGATGAGATTCCTGGCCGCAAGCTCCGCCATTTCGCCCGTGCCCACCAGCATGACGGAACGGTTTTCCAGATCCTCGAATATTTTCCGCGCCAGCTCAACTGCGGCGCTGCTTATGGAAACTCCCCGCTCGGCGATGCCCGTTTCTTCCCGAACCTTTTTGGCGACGTTGAAGGCTTTTTCAAACAGCTGATTCAGCACCATGCCCGTGGACCTCAGCGATCGCGCCATGCTGTAAGCATCCTTCACCTGACCCAGAATCTGCGTTTCTCCCAACACCATGGAATCGAGGCTGGACGAAACCCGAAACAAGTGCTCGACCGCATGCTCACCCTGGAAACTGTAAAAATAATTATCCAGTTCAACGAAGGGGATGTTGTGGTAATCGCAGATGAAATTTTTGAGGAGAGTGATTCCCTTCGACGTATCGCGGACGCGTGCGTAAATTTCCACACGGTTGCAGGTGGAAAGGATGATGTTTTCGATGACCTCCGGATTGCTTACAAGGCGTTCCAGCGAGGCTTCGATTGCGCCACGCGAGAACGCCAG
>JADFGI010000249.1 GCA_022567815.1 Nitrospinota bacterium | reverse complement strand
ATATTTTTCCCGAGGCTCGTGAGCGAAGTGAACGTCAGGCCCACTTTTCCTCCCGCGTAGCGGGCGTCAGCAAGTTCCCCCTCACGGGGGCAGGCGCTCTCTGCGGAGGAGTCAGCCTCACGTTTCCTTCCGCGTAGCGGGGCCAGCGTGACGCTGGAACCTAATGGAAACAATTTTCTTTGCCAGGAAACATTTTCAAGGCATACAATTATTGCCAGTTGCCCCTACGGCTAGTAGCCACTGGTGGGAATAAATATCGATCCGGTATTTTTGTTTCCCCGGTTCCTAAGGTTTTCCATCAATTTATGCGCCCCCCGGCAAACCTGGTCCAATTTCAACCTTTTGTTTTTAAATTGCTTCCGCCCCGTTAATCGAATCCCCATTTCCTGGATCGCGCAAAAAAACAGCCTCCCCCTTCCAAACCATCATGGACTTGCTCCTGCAAATGGGATTGTGCTATTTTAAACCAAAGGCTTGGTATAAAATCAATTGAATAAATGTTGGATCGGTCAAATAGATCCATCTTCCATAAAGGTAAATCATGAATGACAAAGTAGATAGCACGCCCTCAACGGACTCCTCAACAGCTGAAAGCCGGGTCAATCCCCTTCTGGATTACCTGAACGTTGAAGGAACGGAGTTCGACAAAAGCAAGATACGCGATCTTTTTATTCAGCTATGGGAATTCGAGGGTGCAGAAAAACTTTCTCCGGACAAACAGTATTTGACGACGGTAGGTCTCTTTATATACACCTGCCACAATATCCTGGACGATTATAATATTCGTATGGACCGCATCCGGCAAGCCATCACCCAGTCTTTCGAGAAATGGAAAAAATCCGAACTGGATAAAATGGTGGCCGAAGAGAAGGCCTCGGATAATCCTTTCAAAGCCTTTGTCGATTCCAACCTTCCCAAGGTGGATGATATTTACACTTGGGAAAACTTTCGATTGGATCATAAACAAGCGGATGAGAAGCAATGGGCCTACAAAATGGAAAAGTGCTGGTTTAAGGATTTTTTCGTCCGGTTCGGGCGGGTGGACTATATCGAAACCGCCTGTATGTTCGACCAGATCCCCTGGAACGCCCGCAAGGATTATGTGGACTTGAAACTCAACAACATGTTCCGCAAGCTGGGAACTGTTTGCAAATTCGACTATAAACCCGTCAAAACCGAGAAAAAAGATTCCTGACACCCGGAGTCACTGCAGGTATCTCTAAAAATAGTTTCGGGCCATGAGCGGCCCTTATGAAATAAGGGCCAGCCAGCGTACCGCTGGACCAAATGATGGATTTATAGCTGATGGAACCCTATATTGTGCTGAATATCATCCTGACATTCTCCTACCCGCGTAGCGGGTCCTGATAGAAAAATATCGAATTATTAGAGTTCGCTTGCAAAAAATACTCGTTTTTTCCATCCCCCTCAAGGGCAGGTAAAAAATCAAACGGATCGCTTATTATATCAGTTCCCACGGCTATGGGCACGCCGCCCGATCCACCGTTATCCTGGAAAGACTCACCCAAAATTTTCGGGTCTATATAAAATCTGAAATCCCCGACTCTTTTTTCCGCCTGTATTTGAATGGCGACTGTTCACCCATCCACACCCTGGTAGATGCCGGGTGCGTCCAGGAAAACTTCATTCACATTAATTTTGAAAAAACGTTTCAAAAGCTGGAAAAATTTTTAAGTCTCGCAGACAAACGAATGACAGAGGAAACCCGATGGCTGAAAGAAAATGAGATCGATCTCATTCTCTCGGATGCATCCAGCCTGCCTCTAAAAGCGGGCAACGCTCTGGGCATTCCATCCATTTTGATCTGCAACTTCACCTGGCACGATATATACAGTCATTTTCCCGGCGCGGGGAAATGGCAGGGAATTCTGGATGCGCTTAAAGAAGAATACGCCCATGCCTCCCTGCAGATCCTCCCCCAATGCCATATCATTAACGACGTTATTGAAAACAAAAAAGAGGTGGGATTCATTGCCAGAAAGGGGAAAAATGTTAAAAACCGGCTGGAACAGGTTCTTGGCGCTTCTTTTAGGGATAAAACGGTCCTCTTTATCTACCTGGGAGATACGGGCTCCCAGTCGGTTCAATGGGAAAATTTAAAACAACTGAAAGATGTTATTTTTATAACGCGAGACCCACTCCCCGGAAACCTGCCAAATTTATTTGTGCTGGATGACCGCTTTCTTTATCAGGATTTGATCGCCAGTTCGGACATCGTTTGCACCAAGGCAGGGTATTCCACCCTGGCCACGGCATTTGCGCATGGGAAGCCGGTGCTTTCCTGCTCCCGGCAACATTTCCATGAGTTTGAGGTGATGAGGGACTATATGGACCAGAAACAAGTAGGTTTAATCATGGATTCCAAAAAGTTCTTTGCCTGCGATTGGGGGGAAGATATCGAGAGAGCACGGAAATTAACCGTTGAGGGAAAGGTGCCTTTGAACGGTGAGGAAGAGGTATTAAAAATCATAAATTCATTTTTTAAACCATGAAACCAGATAAACCTTCACTGAGAACAACCGATGAAGCTGAAGACTATTGAATTCTCTTTAAGCAAAAATCAATCTACCTTTGGGTTTGGGGATATCTCTTCCAAGTTCCATCGCGGTTTCAATCCATTCTGTAATTACTTTCTCAGCGTTCGTAACTGCTTCCTGGTATGATCCCCCATCTGCCAGGCATCCGGGCAATTCTGGAACCTCGGCGATATAAAAACTATCCTTGTCGCTCCAATACACTATTATTTCATATTTATACATCGGATTCCCCCAATTGATAATTTAAGACCAGATTCCTTACCTGTTTTACTTGGTAGGCTTTGGCTTTACCGGTTTTTAACGGTTGTAAATTGATTATTTCATTTATTCCGTTCCTGGAAAAAATATAATGGTCTCCTTTTATCCTTTCATCAAACTTCATTCGTATAAGAAGATTTCTTAGATCTTGAAAATTAATATTTTGATCGGAAGTACCTTTTAAAATAATGCCCAATAGTTTTTTATATTTGCTCAACCGCTCCCCTTAATATATACAGTTTTTAGATGATTCTTTTGGAAAGAATTTTACCATAGACTTGGTTCATTTCCATTCCTTTAAGTTATCAATATCTATCCAATATTATTTTCGGTATGCCCAAAGACATCACCCTCATCATCACCAACTGGAATGGCCGGGAACTTTTAAGAGAATGTCTGCCTTCCGTTCTGGCCGCCGTGCAATACGATTCCGCCCATTCCTATGATGTGATGGTCATCGACGACTGCAGTACCGATGACAGCCTGGAAATTCTCACCCAGGAATTTCCAGACGTACGCCGGGAAAAAACTCCGCGCAATCTCGGATTTCAAGGAGCGAACAATTATGCGGTCGAGCTTGCCGGGTCTTCCATCGTCATGCCGATGAACAACGACATCAAGCTGGATGAAAAGGCCCTGCTCCATCTTGCCCGGCATTTTGACGCAGGCGACGTGTTCGCGGTGAGCGGAAAGATTTTCGCTTTTGATCAAACAACATTTTTATACGGCAACCGCGGCGGTTATTTCCGCAAGGGTCATTTTTATCTTTATGAAAAAAGTCCTGATGACACCAGCCAGACGCTCTTTGCCTGCGGCGGCGCATTCATGGTCGACAGAAAACGCTACCTTGAACTGGGCGGATTCGACACTCTGTACCACCCCCTGTATTATGAGGAAATAGACCTGTCGTATCGCGCCTTGAAACGGGGATGGCAAGTGGTTTACGAACCTGCGTCCATCGCTTATCACAAAGTCCAATCCACCATCACCCGTCAGGAAAAACGCCAGCAAATCGGCTTGATCTCCGCCCGCAACAATTATCTGTTCGTTTGGAAAAATATTCTGGATAGCAGGATGACCATGGAATTTTTGATTTTTATTCCGCTGTTTTTGCTTCGCGATTTGGTCCGCTTCAAATCCCGTTTCTGGGTCGCCTTTTACATGGCCCTGAAACGACTGCCCCCGGCTTTGGCCGGCAGAAAAAAAGAGAAAGCCGCAGTACGTTTTTCCGACCGCGAAACCCTGGAACGAATCAACGCCAATGAACGACCCCGTCACAGGCGGCTAGCGTGACGCTGGACCCAGTGTTAACGTGCGATCGGTTTTTGAAGAATTAGTAGTTTCCCTATAATCACAGAGGCTCATGAGCAAGTTCGCCCTCCGCGGAGGAGTCAGCCCAAAACTTTTTGATCCCAAATGACTAAAATCGCCATCCTCTGCAAAGCAGGCTTCTCCACGGGAATGGGACATGCTTACCGGCAGGTTCGCCTGGGTAAGATCCTGAGAAACCGGGGCATGGATGTCACGTTTTACATTTCGGATCACCCGCCGTCGATCGAGCTTTTGCAGAAAGAAAAATTTCTCCCGAAAATTGTCGCCAAGGAAGAAGACCTGCCAGGGGAAATGGACACCTTCCGTGACCTGGTCATTCTGGATATTCAGGATACGAAAAAGGAATTTATTAAAGCCTTACGCAAACATTCGCGTAAAGTGATGAGTTTTGAAAATCTGGGAGAAGGCAGAAACCTGGTGGACCTTTTGGTCGATTGCAACCTTGAGCCTGAAGAGGCGCAAAGCGTTCCACAGGGCGTAAAAACTCTTTTCGGTTTGCCCTATTCTGTTCTGGCGGAAGAATTCGGGCAATTTCATCAGCGGAAAAAAGTATTTTCCAAAAACCTGGAATCCCTTCTGGTCACGATGGGCGGAACCGACCCAAATCATTTGACCCTGCAACTGGCGAAATATTTTTCGCAAATGAACGACCCCGCCGCAAGCGGACGGGGTATCCGACAAGGGTTTTTATTTAAAAGCCGTGGCAAGCCACAGGGTATGAAACCCACCTTGTGGGAATCAAAAAAGAAAACATCCATCACCTTCGTTGCGGGACCGGGATTT
>JADFGI010000248.1 GCA_022567815.1 Nitrospinota bacterium | reverse complement strand
ATGCTGACGCCTTTGATGACAAAGTCATACACTTTCCACTCGCCATTTTCCAATATCATTTTGTAGTCCAGGCTGACGTATTTTCCATATTGCTGGACTTGGGTTTTAACCAGGGCGTATTTTCCCTTGATAATTTCGTCTATATAACGGATTTCACCGCCGCCGAAGGATTCAATTTTTGACGCGTAGGAACGCTCCAAAAGATCCCGGAACAATTGGGTGAATTCTTCCCGTTCTTCAGGACTCCTCGGCCCCCAGTTTTTTGCAAGCGCCCGATGGGCCATTTGTTTATAGTTGAATCGTTTGTCGATGGTTTCCCGCAGAATTTTTCTACGCTCTACCGGGTCCTCTTTCAATTTTTCGTCCTTGAGAATTTCTATAACCTGATTGATGGTTTGCTTAAGATCATCGGTGATTGCCGTTGGCTTGGCCATGATTTGCTGAGGCGCTGATAATACAAATAGGATCGCCAGACTCAGGATAAAGTTTAAATATTTTCTTTCATTTTGCATTGCAATACCTCAGATGGATTAATCAGGCCAATTTTTATAATGGATTGGATTGGTAGAGTTTATTCATCTAAGGCAATGCATTACACATGCCAAAGGATTAAAAATTCCCCGCATAAAATATGATCCAAAAATTCAGCATCTTTGGGCGCGTTTATATTTTTTGCTTTTTCCACGCTTGATGGAATTTTACTAAATCAACTTTAATGTCCACAATTTCATACAGTTGAAGGAGAGATTACCGAGAGTCTGTCGTCAAAATATTTAAAGCCATATTATTGTTTTTTTAATTTAGGTAGATCATGGGATCGTCATTGCGAGGAGCGTTAGCGACGAAGCAAACCAGAGACCCTGGGTCGCCACGCCGCTTGTCGCGGCTCGCGATGACGATTTATACGGTTTTCGGTAAATTCCGAGGAAGTGCACAAAAAAATTGATAATTTGACAAATTTGACAACAGACATTTCATCCTGTTCAAAAAAGTTTGCAACCGGATACTCTGGAAAAGCTGTGTACTCGACTCAGTGAACTACAAGATCAAAGTTGTTTGTGGGGAAAACGAATATCAGGAATTGAGGAAGGAATCTGCCGAAGAAAAGTCCAGCTACGAGTCCGATTTTGCCAAACAGATAATGATCTGAAAATGCTTAGGCATCTTCAAATTTTGTACATGTGAAGAGATTTAATAATTTTTAGATTGAGTTGGAGCTACTAAAAAGAGCGTGGCTATTTTTGAAAGCTCCAACCCCTTGCTAGTTTTCGCAGTCAGGCCCCTCAATAGCTTCGGATTTTGGTTGTAGCAAAGGCTTGGGTTTTGAGCGGAGGCGTTTTTTCGATAATTTCTGAATATTTTTCTGTGCATCCTTTCCGGCTTCACTTTCAATAAGGTCGCGTTTGATGACTTCCTTAGCAACGAGCTCTTCGATTTCTTCATTACTTACTTTAAGTCCATCCTTGATTTTTCGTAATTCACGACGAATCACGCTAATTACTGGTTCGGTAAGCAACACAGCGCCTATAGTGTAGCAATTCACTGATTGGCGATATTCGTAGAATTCGTCAATTAGGTCCTTTTGGACACCTCGTTTACACAACAAAAAAAGCATTTCTTGATCGTCTTTCTTGCGAGGATTGAGGGCCGTAAAATCAAATTCAATTAATTTCGTGATTTCGACTCGATCTTCCAAGGTCACGCGAAAGATTTGCCACACTATCCCATTCGTTAGTACAACCCACCGGATTCCTTCCTGAGATGCATAAGTGACCGCTTGCCGAAGATGTGAGTCTTTTAAGCTAATACCAACAGCCTTAACCTCAATGAGGTATTCAATTTTTTTTGCAGACTTTATTGCCAAATCACAATATGTTCCTTGTATTGCATATTCTCGAGTTATTTCAGCATATTTATCGAAACCGAATACCTCTTCCAAAATATCGGTAATGATTGTGACCGTATCCGATTCGTTTACGTCACGTTCGCGAGCTTGCTCTAGTATCTTTCTGAATTTGGGTACTGCGGCAACAATACGCTTACTTGTGACAGTGGGAATATTGGCCATACTAAACCTCCAAGATTGTAATTAAAAAAACAATAGCTGGGTTATATGGATTTAAATAATGCCCAAAACAAGTTGTAGCTTTCCCAATAATGCACCTACGATAATGGGCTACCTTCAAGGTTAGAAATTTCATTAAGAATTAGCCCAAACTATAGCATTTTTTTATGGGAAATGTTGTCCTAAACATCCTGAATGAAACGTTGCGCGAAGGAGCGGATTTCTTTTCCATTTAATACGTGAAACCGCCGGACGCGTTCCAGGGTCTGGTTGGAAAACCGTTTCATGGGAATGTGGATCAGGTTTTTCTTGAATTGCCGGGCCAGCCGTCGCCAGCTCGGGCGGGCAGGGCAGGGGGAGACGACGGTGACGTGCTTTTCCCTGGAATGGTAAAACGCCGCTTCCAGTAACTTTTCTTCCAGTGTGTCGGTTCGATAGATCATGGGATCTTCCCAGATATTGGGAATGGGACGTGGTGGATAAATCATCATGCAACCGCCATAATTGGATTCGCCGATTCCGGGTCCGACCAGGTTGTTCATGTATTCGGTGGCGAAGAAACACAGGGTGGACTCTGCATTGTGCTCGGCGTACCAGGTTTGCCGCCAGCTGTATTGATCGGGGTCGGGTTCGGGATCGAATATGAATACCACGATTTCCACCTGCCCGCGTGAGGGCGGAATCTCCTTGACGTAAATGTCCCCTGTATGCCAGTTCCGCAAGGTGTCGCGGATATCGATTCCGTCTTTCACCGACGAGGTAAATTTCTCCGTTCGCGCCAGATCGTTGCTGAGCAGGATGCGCGATTGCTCGCGGACATGGGTATTGAGGTTCTCGATTTTTTCATCCTCCGGCGGCCAGGAGCATTGTCCATGCGGATCCCAGCGGTATTTCCAATTCTCCTGTTTAATTTTGTCCGGTTCCGGTTTGAGATCGAGGGTCCTCCATTCAAACATCAATTCCGATAGACGATTCTTCATGGTGACCGGTGTTTTTTCATCTTCATCGAATACCGCCCGATCAATTCCCAGTTCAAGGGTTTCCAGCGACGTTTCGTTTTGCAAGGGATAGTCCCGCGCCGCCTCCAGAACGCAAACAGCAAAGAAGTCGCCGCCTATCTGTTTGGCCGCCGTGACCAGAGTGTATAAATCCGGCGTCAACCGCGATTCCATCAGCGTCAGATTGCGCACGTATTGCAGATACACCTGAAAGGATGGGATGGTCAAATTATGGTAACGAACCTTTTTCTTTTGCAGATAAAGTTCCCGCGCCCGCAAAATGATTTCCTTGACCCCATCAATAGCCACATCCTTATCCGACCTCAGTTCTTGCCGTCTCTTTTCGTAAAGATAAGTGATGTAAGGAAACTCGGTCAATGCAAACAGCAGGGTTTTCTTTTCGACTCCGTATAGATGCGGTGTGTTTTCTACAATTTCCGGTGGCGTGTATTCCAGCCGTTCGTCATAGGCTTCCTTGATCCACGGCCAATCGAGGATGGAGCAGATAAGGGTGATGTGGGAATGGTCCATCTCCAGTTGATGGAGCTGGAACGCCATCCACCGCGCTCTTTTTTCATGCTGACTGCCTGCCGGGGGACGTTTCAGGGTGAGAAGAAGCGCTGAATTGAATTTTTCAAGAGACATTCCGCGCAAGGCGAAAGTGTCCGGGAAATCCACCTTGCGCGGTTCAAACGAGGCGACGCTCCAGTCGATGAAAGCGCGGGCGATGCCTTCCTGTTTAGCGATGCGCAGTCCCATGATGACCGGCTGGCTGGGGTCGATGGGAACGTAGCTCTGTGTGCCGTCGGCTTCTTCAAGACAACTGATGGTGACAGAAGGAAGGAGGTCTAAACCCTGCTCAACGGTGGTTTGAAATTCCGTTGGCAGAGCCACAGCCAGGCAATCGCAACCGGTGGACAGGATTCTCTGCCCCACCTGGCGCGTGTAATTGCCACTCCCGTGAACCACGGGAAGGACGCGGATTTTGTCGCTGATGCGGAAAATGTCGTCGTTTTTATTTTGATTCATAAGTCTTTTTTCCAACCCACGCAGATGAGACTTTTTCAAAAAATGAAAAGATATAAATCCCTCCTCACCTCAACCCTCTCCTCCAATGGAGGAGAGGGGGAAAGCCATTCTCCCCTCTAGGCAGCACTCAATATCATCAGCAAAAAATCCATCGCACGTTAACAATGGGTCCAGCGTCACGCTGGCTAGTCGGTGTCCGGGTGGAGGGGGCTGTCTTCATTGAAAAAGAAATCACCCAATCCCATCGGCAGACGGTCGGAACCCAGGGCCCGCCGGTTTCGAGAGGCCAATCCGTCCAGGTCCAGAGCATCATCACCCAAAACCTTACCGACCGCTTCCTTCCAGGCCTCATCCTTTCCAAGCGGATGGTCCTTGTCCTGACTCAATCGCTTGAGAGCGTATTGGAGAATGTGAATGCCATCGCGGGGTGAAAAATCCAGATCCAGTTGATGGGACTTTTGCAGAAAATCGACGGTCATTTCCAGCAAATCATTTTCCGCGAAAGGCAGATGGTATTGCAGAATGGCCATTTCGTCCTGATAGTTCGGCATGGTCAACGGCAGGGTGGGTTGCAGGCGGGACATAATATAGTCGGGAATCTCAAAGGTCGATTCATCCCGGTTCATGGTAACGCAAGCCCGGAATTCCTCGTGAGCCTTGATTTGAATTCCGGCGATGATCGACTCCACATAACGCCGGTGGTCGAGAAGCGGCGCCAGCGAGGCCCAGCTTTTCTCATTCATCCGGTTGCCTTCATCGAGGATGCAGATTCCCCCGGTAATCATAGCGCTGACCAATGGCGACGCGTGGTAGGAGATTTTCCCCGATTCCGCCAGAACAGGGGTCACCAG
>JADFGI010000247.1 GCA_022567815.1 Nitrospinota bacterium | reverse complement strand
GCAATCAGCGAATCCTTTCCCGTTGTGATCTTTCAAATAGACGGTGACGACTTTTATATTTATTTTAATACTCGCTGGCAAGTGATCACTAAGCGGGCCATGAAGGATAGTTTGGGGCAAAAATGGTGGGAGATGATCCATCCCGGTGATAAGGAGCTTGTTTTTGAACATTGGGCCAAATGCGAAAAAGGAAAAGAAACCTTCTCACTAGATTGCCGCATTCTAAGACCTGACGGAGAAGTTGTAAGGTGTCAAATTAAGGCCAATTTTTTCTACGACGATTATGGCAAGACGGCAATTGGCACGATTGAAGAAATTTCCGCAGTTAGATAGAAAAAATTAGAGTTGGAGCGAAAGGTGATCAAGTTTTAAATGTTTTCGCATCTATAGCGTGATATGACAAACCTGGGTGGGCAAATCGGTCAGTGGCTGCGTTTGAAAAAAGCCGAAGCACAGCTGGAAAAATTAAACCAGCGTAGCGCTGGACCAAAAATTTAGGTACGATGGGTTTATGGCTGACAGACCCCACTTCCGTGCGGAATTTTACCTCTCTGCGTAGCAGGGACCTGGGAAATGGTCCACAGGTCGCAGGACCCGCAGGTATCCCGGTAGTTTTCACGGAACAGGTTGAACCGTTTGCTTTTCCATATATCGGGCAGGCTTTGGTCGAGCATATTGCCCATTTTTGCTTGCGGCAACAAACAGCAGGGGGTGACGTTTCCTTCCCGGCTGACGTAAGCGTTATCAAACGTCTTCAGGCAATACCTTCCCGACCGATGAAGTTTCTTGCGCAACAGCTTGTAGACAAACCGCGTGATGCCTTTGGAAACGGAATACTGAATCCAGTCCAATTGAACTCCGGCAAACCGCGCAATCCGATCCGCCTCTCTGAAAATACGCTCTTCATCCTGCTGATTGGGACGTTTCAAGTCCGGGGCGTATTTTCTATCCAGACGGCCCACGTTCACCACTTCGCACCCTATCTTCGCGGCGTAACGGATCACATCGTACAAATCGTTTTCGCCGTCAGCGTGCAACGTCGATTGCAGGCGTAAAGAGGGTGACCCGTTTTTTCTCAGACGCGCCACCGCTTCGATATTTTCATAAACCGAATTGTTGTTGTGCCCTTCAGGAATGTTGTCGCTCTCCTCCACACTGTCGATGGAAAATGTGAGCGCGTCCAGACCGGAACCGAGGATATCTTCTATCATGGAAGGTTTTGTGAACAATCCGTTGGAAGTGATCATGACCTTGTGTCCGCGTTCCTTGCAGGCTGTGATCATGTCAAATATTCTCGGATGGAGAAAAGGCTCTCCCCAGCCGGTCAGAGTGATATCTTCGCCCGACCGCAATTGATCGATCACTATGATGAACTTGTCCCAGTCCATATGCTCCAGTTCAATCTCCAAATCCTCCCTGGGGCACATGGAGCAGTCCATATTGCAACGGTTGGTGACCTCGATCTGGACATTGCGGGGCCTGGCTGGAATCTTGTAAAACAAGCGGTTAAGGGTGTCCAGGGCTAGACTGAGCATGAGGCGAAACCGGGTGGATTGGGTTTTGTTTTTCTCAGAAAACCTTCCATTTGCAAGGGTCAGGCTGAAAGGGATAAATTTTTAAAATTTTGTTCGTAAGGTCATCATAAAATGGTATTTTATACACTTAACGGAAGATCAGGGGAATAACTGAAGCCATTGCCTGCTATTCAGGGCGGAGCGACGTCAAAACCATATTTTTTAACACAATAGACATGATACACGGCGGCCTGGCTGTTTCAGGCTTGCTGTAGGAGAATTTTGGATGGGAATGACAGTGACGGAAAAAATTTTAGCGGCCCATGCGGGAAAGGAATCCGTTGCGCCTGGAGACAATATCTGGGTGGATGTGGATGTGCTGATGACTCATGATGTGTGCGGCCCGGGCACCATCGCCATCTTCAAGGAACAATTCGGCCAAAACGCCAAAGTCTGGGACCGTGAGAAAGTCGTCATCATTCCGGATCATTTTATATTTACCTCGGATAAACACGCCAATCGCAACATAGACATCCTACGGGATTTCGTCAAGGAGCAGGACCTCCCCTACTATTATGACGTTGGGACCGACAACTATAAAGGCGTCTGCCACATCGCGTTGGCGCAGGAAGGGCACAATCGTCCGGGCGAGGTTTTATTTGGAACCGATTCGCATACTTGCACGTCCGGGGCGTTTGGCATGTTTTCCACGGGCATTGGCAATACCGACGCGGCGTTTATTCTGGGGACTGGAAAAATTTGGGTCAAAGTTCCGGAAACCATGCGTTTTGAATTCACCGGTACGTTGCCGCCTTACATCATGGCCAAGGATATTCTGCTTCAGGTGATCGGCGATATCGGCGTGGACGGGGCCACCTACCGCACGATGGAATGGGCCGGGGACGCGGTTTACAAGTTGTCCATGGAAGAGCGGATGACCCTTTGCAACATGGCCATTGAAGCGGGCGGGAAAAACGCGGTGATCGAGGCCGATGATGTGACCCTGGAATATGTGAAGCAAAGAACCGACAAACCATACACCATTCACCATTCCGATGCGGATGCGAAGTATTATTTCAAGAAAACCTACAACGCCGACGAAATGGTGCCCATGGTGGCCAAACCTCATTCGCCGGACAATAAGGCGGCGGTGACCGAATGCACCGACGTCAAGCTGGACCGATCCTATATCGGCTCCTGTACCGGCGGCAAGCTGACCGACTTTGTCGCGGCAGCCAAACTGCTCAAGGGCAAGAAAGTCGTGATCGACACCTTCATCGTACCCGCCACACGGGAAGTGGAAGAAGACCTTTACAAGACCCAAATGGATGGGGAATCGCTCGCGGACATTTTTAAAAATTCCGGCGCGTTGATGGGCGAACCCTCTTGCGCGGCATGTCTGGGCGGCCCCAAAGACACCTTCGGGCGGGCCAATTCCAACGAAGTGGTGATCTCGACCACGAACCGGAATTTCCCCGGCAGGATGGGATCCAGACAATCCCAGGTATATCTCTCTTCTCCCTACACGGCGGCGGCCTCGGCTTTGACCGGGCGGATCACCGATCCGAGAGAATTTCTTAACAACTGAAATTGGTTTGCAAAAATATTCATGAAAAAAACAATAGAAGGCCAAGCCTATGTCCTCGGCAATGATATCGATACCGACCAGATCATTCCTGCGGAACATCTGGTTTACAGTTTGACCGATCCTGAGGAAAAAAAGAACTACGGAAAATTTGCCCTTTCAGGCGTTCCACAGGAAAGCGCCGGACTGCCCGACGGAAATCATGCCTTTGTCGATGACGGCAAGTTTGAATCGCAGTACACGATACTAATCGGCGGTAAAAATTTTGGTTGCGGGTCGTCCCGTGAACACGCCCCGGCGTGCCTCAAAATAGCCGGCATTCAGGCTGTTGTGGCCGAGTCGTTCGCGAGAATCTTTTACCGGAACTCCGTGGACGGCGGGTTTTTCATTCCCTTTGAATTCCAAACGCGGGTGGTGGACGAAATCAATACCGGAGACACGATATTGATTGATGTGGAGGCGGAAACCCTGACCAATAAAACATCAGGCAAATCATATAAATTGAAATCCCTGGGGGAAGTCATCGATATCATCGAGGCGGGGAATATTTTTGAGTATGCCAGAAAAACCGGATTGATCCCCAGATAATTTCCCTGAAGACTATTGGATTCTTTTAAATATGAAACTTAAATTTGCAATTGGGATGGCCACGATCCTTTTCGGAATCGTGTTTTCTTTTTCCCTCAAGGCGGTTTCGGCGGAGGTTGAGGGGTCTGTTGCAAACCCCGATATGGTTCTCATTCCCGGAGGAACTTTCACCCGGGGAAGTACGGAGAAAGATATCCAGTGGGTGGCGGAAAAATTTTTTTCCGCGACCCTGGAGTGGTATCGGGATGAGACCCCGGCGCACGAAGTGGACCTCAAGGCATACTATATTGATAGATACGAGGTCACCAATGTAGAGTTCCTTAAATTCCGGGAAGCGGTTCCTGGCCGCAATCCCAAGTTCATGGACAATCCCCGATTCAATAAACTGCGCCATCCCATTGTAGGAATCGCCTGGCAGGAAGCGGTGGATTATTGCCGCTGGGCGGAAAAACGGCTTCCCACCGAAGCGGAATGGGAAAAAGCGGCGCGTGGAACCGATGCCCGTCACTATCCCTGGGGAAATGAACCGGATAAAACCAAAAGCAATGTCCGGGGTTTGCAGGATGAAAACCGGTATACGGCCCCCATAGGGGATTATGAAGAAGGTAAGAGTCCTTTCGGCGTGCACGACATGGCAGGCAATGTCTGGGAATGGACATCGGACTGGTACCAGCCATATGCCGGGAATAAACAGGAAAATAATCTATACGGAACCTCATTGAAAGTGATTAAAGGAGGGTCCTGGCACTCCAATATGGATCTTGCGCGTTCGGCTATCCGCGGAAAAGCCATTCCTTATCAACCGCAAAACTATATCGGGTTTCGTTGCGCCCGCGATTCTTAAACTGGAGAATTCATCAATGAGCAAATCTTTTAAATGGCTATTTCCCGCAATCGCGATTCTGTTCCTTGCCCAATCCGGCCAGGCTGATCCCAGCAAACATATGGGTAAGGACGGCAAAAAAGGCGGAGGGCATCACGGCTACAGCAGGCATAAAGGCCCGCCAAAGGACATTCCCGCGCACATCAAGGAACGGACCAGCCCGGATGGCAAAGGGATCAACCTCAACAAGTCGCAGATCGGCGTCAAGGGAATGGCCATTCTGGCCAAATCGCCAGAATTGGCAAATGTCGTTTCACTCGCGCTACAGGGAAATAAACTGGGGGATGAAGGGGCAAAGATTCTTGCCGATTCTGAAACCTTCAAACATGTGGAATTGCTCAACCTGTGGGGGAATGACCTCTCCGAAGCGGGGGCGCGGATGCTGGCGGAGTC
>JADFGI010000246.1 GCA_022567815.1 Nitrospinota bacterium | reverse complement strand
AAGCCTGCTCTTATTGGCAAGTCTGGTATTTACCTCAACCGGGCTGGCTTCGCCGATTCATGATGCCGCTTTGACCGGGGATGTTGAACTCATGGAGATATTGATCGCCAATGGAGCGGATGTGGACGAACGGGACGTTCATGGTTATACTCCGCTTCACTTGGCCATTCAGGAGGGATATACGGATATGGCCAAAACGCTGATTGCCAACGGAGCCGATGTCAACGCCAGGGCCGTGAGCAATGGCGGTAATGAGGTCACACCGCTTTATTTGTCGATCATCCTGGGGCGGAGAGCTTTGGAAACTCTTTTGTTGGGCCAGGGCGCGAACGGGCCACAAGCACCGGTCAATTTGCCGCCTGTCAGTCCCAACCAATAAAAAAAAATCCTTTCCAACCATATTCCTTTTGGTCTTGATCGTAATTATCGCTAAAATAGGAACATTATAAAATATCCCCTGTTCTGGTGAGGACATGAAACTATGATCAAGTTTATTAAGGTACTAAAAGCCGAGGATCTTCCTATCGGGAAATCTGCCATTATATTGGTGGGCGGTCTGGAGATTGCGGTGTTTAATTATAAAAATGAATATTTCGCCATTCTAAACAAGTGTCCCCATAAAGGCGGCCCCCTGGGGGAGGGACGGGTGCAGGAAGGGATCGTGATTTGCCCCAATCACGAATGGCGGTTTGAATTGAAAACCGGGAACAGCATGCAGAATCCGGAAATGAAAGTTAAGATCTTTCCCGTGCGCATTAAAGATGAAAAAATTTACGTCGGGTTCGATCAAAATCAAACGAAAATTTTAGGGAAAGAGGCTTCCGCTCTCCCAGCCTCCTTGAAATTCAAAATCCCTACGATTCTGAAACCAATTAATCCGGAAGAGGAGCTTTAGGAAAGGCGGTAATAAACAAGGCAGGCAAAGAGACTATTAACCGGTAGCTTTGTCATCCTTGATTTCCACCCACTTGGGATCACCGTGGGTTTTATAATTTTGCGTTCCCGCATACGTTCCATTGTGGTAAATATTTACCTTGAATTTTCCACCGCCAAACTTTTCCTCGATATAAGGAACCGGGTCTTCTATTTCAATCATATCTGGTGTGTCATATTTTGCGATCAATTTGAATTCCATTCCCATTCCAGAAGGAAGCAGAACAAAAATTTTTAAATTGGTCTCATGAAGGAATTCCAACATATCTTTTTCCATGACCTCCTTAACATAATTCCTCCCATGCTTTTGCCGTACACGCAGTTTTAAATAATCTTCCAGCAAATTATAAAACCACCAATTTTGTTCTTTACGCTTATCATGCAAAAAAGGGTATTCCACAAACCCGTATTTATTGATAAAAGGTTTTTTGGCCATTAGAAATTTCTCCTTAGTGAAACAATATAAATCAACCCGTATTATATTCAGTTGGAAAGCCGGACACAAGGCGCTTTGAGTAGCGAGGGAGAGTCGCAAGGATGTTTGATAATTTTTATCAGTTGAATTACTGGAAGTTGGGATTTCAAACCAAATTGTACGACCTGTTAACCCCTGAAGCCTATATAGAGTCCGCCCGCCGTTGCATTCAGAGTGTGCCGGTGAAAAAAGGGCAGGTACTTCTGGATGTCGGGTGCGGCTCCGGTTTGTTAATCGATTGCATGCAGGATCAGCTTGAATTTGGTTTACGGTATATTGGCGCGGATATCCAGTTCCCAGGGCTGATCCGGGCGCGTGATAAAGCGGCAAAGGGGAGTGAATGGAACGCCTCGTTATTTCAAGCCGATTTCACCCAACCTCTGCCCATAAAAAAGGAGTCGGTGGACATCCTTGCGGCGCATTTTTCTCTTTATACCATTGTGGATCGAGAAAGTCGGAAAAAAGTATTATCCGGGTTAATGGAAATACTGAAACCCAGAGGGTTGATGGTGATCGTCAATCCTTCCCGCGAATACTCCGCAAGCAAAATCATCCGGAAAAGCGTTCAATTGGAACGTGAACAAAACGGAATTTTGTCCGCCTGGGCAAAAAAATTATTTCTGTACCCACTGACTTACTGCCTGGGATTGAAATTTATCGAGAAGCAACTGAAAACGGATCAATGGCATGCATTCAGCTTCGAGGAGTTGTGCGCAGAGATGGAGGAAGCCGGGCTGTCAGTTGTTCATTCGGAATCGGTATATGCAGGGTGCGCTCATCTGGTGACCGGGCGTAAGACCGCTACGCCGGACCAGCCTGAGGGCTGGAGCCAACCAGCGTGACGCCGGACCCAACCAGCCTGGGGGCTGGACCCAGTATTAACGTGCGATGGGTTTATAGCTTTTTGGGGCTCGTGAGCATAGCGAGCTGAGCCTTAAACTTATCCTCCCGCGTTAGCGGGTTCCTCCCCGCGTGGCGGGGCCAGCTTCAGGCTGGCGCTGGCGCATTTTTGTTACGAGATTGTGCGCCAGGCGGGTCGGTTCGGGAATCCGGTAGCGGGTGGTGCATTCCAGGGTTCTTTGGACGGCAGTTTTCAAGTCGATCTTGTGGCCTACCGATATGAAGATGGGTTTGCACCCATCGCGAGACCGAAGGGCCGCTCCCAGTACGTTTTGATCGGTGTCCAGTAAATGTGAAAAAGAACCTTTTTCCCGCTCCGGTTCCTTGTAGTCACCAATGAGTTTTGATTTAGCGCACCCGATGGCGGGACAATCGAGGAACAGTCCCATGTGGCAGGCGAGACCCAATTTCCTGGGATGGGCCAAACCCTGGCCGTCAAAAAAGATCAGGTCCGGGGCAGGGCGGACCTTTTTGAACAGGTCCAAAAGAATCGGAGCTTCGCGGAAAGAAAGTAACCCAGGGATATAGGGAAATGTCAATTCCCCCTCGGAAGTGAATTCGTCCATCACCTCCAAAGAAGGAAATTTTAACAGAACCACTCCCGCAAAGGCACGGGATGAATTTTTTGTAAAGCTGATATCCGCACCGGCAACGATTTCCGGCGGCTTCCGTATGCCTTTTAACCTAACCTTTCTCGCCAGTTGTTTTTGAATCCCAGGCGCATCCTTTATGGAAATATCCCACGCATGCAGGTTTTTAATTTTCACGGATTAAAGGGATCGATTATCAAGAACCAGAAAACCCTTGTCGAAAATTTGTTTTGATCTTGAAAATAGCGCAGCGGTTCTATTGAATGGTTATGCGCAGTGATCATTGACCGGACAAGATTTCGTTAATTTCGTTGGGGCCAAACCGCTCTGGATCAAAATACTCGCCTGCCCATTCCATATTTTCTTTATGCCCTGGATGGGTTTTGTCATTATAGGCTTCCAGAAATTCCTTATATCCCAAAACCCCGCCCACATCTTCTGGCGGGCATCCGCGCCGGCCGCCAATACACTTTGGCGCAGTTTCGCCTGATTTATAAGGAAGGATCTTTTCAAGTATTATTTTATGTTTCCAGCCATCACCAAAATCATATTCGTAAATTATCCACTGCTTCTCTTTCTTTAATAATGTTCCAATCCGAATCCCGTCCTCTGGTTTTGTTCCATCCTCGAAGTCTGGATCGGGTATTCCATATCGTTCATTACCAACGATAAACTGGTGCAAATGCGTGTCTGTCCATCCCATGGCAACTTGGATGATATTATGTAACTCAGACAAATTAGTTGTACTTGATATCAGCAGTCGCCGCCATATCGGTGGTTTCACATCGTTCAGCGATACTTTAATTTGATACAAGTTGCGGAGATTCCGAGGCATTTTTATTGCTGGTTACTTTTGAGGATGGATGAAGGTTCCAAGCCGCTGATATAGTGGACCTACCAGTTAAATCCACGCTAATTTTAAAATTAGCCATTTCTTTTTAAATGGTTAATTTGGGTTGATCCAGTATGTTTTACAGACCAGCATCTTTTTTCAGAGCCTTTGCCTTATCGGTAACTTCCCATGTGAACTCTTTTTCAGTTCGCCCAAAATGACCATATGCGGCGGTTTTCAGATAGCGGGGTTTCAGTAAATCCAACGACTCGGTGATCCCCGCAGGTTTCAAATGAAAATGCGAACGGATCAAATCTTCGAGGATATCGGGATTGACCTTGCAGGTTCCGAAGGTTTCCACAAAGATAGAAACGGGATCGGCAACGCCAATGGCGTAGGCCAGCTGGACTTCGCACCGGTCGGCAATTTTAGCCGCCACCAGGTTTTTGGCTATGTAGCGCGCCATGTAAGTCGCCGAACGATCCACCTTGGAGGGGTCCTTGCCGGAAAAAGCGCCGCCGCCATGACGCGAGAATCCGCCGTAGGTATCGACGATTATTTTTCTTCCGGTCAGGCCACAGTCCCCATGCGGGCCTCCCACTACAAATCGCCCGGTGGGATTGATATGGATCTTCATTTTCTTTTCCCGGAATTTTTCCGGTATCACCTTGTTGATAACGCTTTCTGTTATCTCACTGCGCAATTGCTTGTTCTTAACCTCGGAATCATGCTGACTGGAAATAACCACTGTTTCAATTCCTACCGGTTTATGATTTATATAACGGACGGATACCTGTGACTTACTGTCTGGCCGCAAATAAGGGAGGGTCTTTTTTTTTCGCAGTTCAGCCAGTTTTCGCACCAGTTTATGGGCATACATGATCGGCATGGGCATCAGCTCCGGAGTTTCATTGGAAGCGTACCCGAACATCATTCCCTGATCGCCCGCTCCCTGCTCGGATTTTTTCCGGTCCACCCCTTGGGCGATATCCCTTGATTGCTGGTCAAACGAAACAAGGACGCCGCAGGTTTCAAAATCAAATCCCATATTTGAATGGCTGTAGCCGATTTCCTGGATGGTATTGCGGACAACTTTGGGAACTTCAATATAGCAATTTGTGGATATTTCACCCGCCACGACTGCATACCCCGTGGTCACCATCGTTTCGCAAGCCACTCGGCAATTAGGGTCTTTGGCAAGTAATGCATCCAGGATGGCGTCTGAAATTTGGTCTG
>JADFGI010000245.1 GCA_022567815.1 Nitrospinota bacterium | reverse complement strand
ACCAGCTCATTTCCACTGACGCCCTGATCGAAAACGTCCACTTCAAACTTTCAACAACCCGGCCCGAACTGCTTGGCCGCAAGGCACTGTCGGTCAATATCAGCGATATCGCCGCGATGGGCGGAACACCTCATCTGGCCCTGGTCACATTGGGAATTCCAAAAACCCTGCCCGTAAAGTTCCTCGATAGCCTGTACCAAGGTATAAATGAGGTTTGCCACGAACACAAAATTGAAATCGCGGGTGGAGACACCACCGCCTCGCCGCGCCATTTGTTTATCAACATCACCCTTGTTGGAGAGGTCGGCAAAGGGCAACTGGTCACTCGTTCCGGAGCCCGTCCTGGAGATAAAATATTTGTGACGGGAACTCCCGGTCACTCCGCCCTGGGTTTAAAACTGCTTTCATCTCCACGCAAACAATGGAAAGGCAGCAAAACATTCCAGAAGAAAATGATACAAGCCCACCTCGACCCGGTTCCGCGCCTGGCGGAATCGCAAAAACTGGTAAACTCCCACGCACGAATCACTTCGATGATCGACATCAGTGACGGCCTGGCGCAGGATTTATCGCATATTTGCAAGGCTGGAAATGTGGGTGCGGTTATAAGGGAAGAATGGCTTCCGCGATCCCAGGAGCTCGAACGACTGACATCCCTCAACAGATTAAAATTAATGGATTATATACTTGCAGGGGGGGAAGACTACGAATTGCTGTTTACTTTAAAGTCTGAAGATGTTAGAAAAATAATCATCCTGTTTAACAATGCTAAAACGCCTGTAACTCAGATTGGAGAGGTGACCGCCCACCCGCAAAAGATGGTTCTTTTAAATAGCGATGGAAAATCCAAATCTCTCAAAAAACTTTTTGGGTTCGATCACTTCCGGCCTGAAAGTAGACCTGAAAAGAGATGAAACTAAATACACAGGCGCAAGCTTTTTGGGGAGTTGACTAGAAACTTTGGACGACTCAATATTACCCAGATCCTTTCTCCTGATCATTCTTTTCTTGTTTTCGGCTTTTTTCTCCGCTTGCGAAGCCGCATTCTTTTCTCTCAATTCCCTCCAGTTGACGGAGATGAAAGAGAAAAAGGGCCGGTCCGGTTTGCTGGTTTATTCCCTTCTTGAGAAACCGCGTGAACTTCTCAGCACCATCTACATTGGGAATGAATTTGTCAACATTGCGATATCCGTCCTCATCACCTCCATCGCCATTACCCTGTTCGGAAATATCGGCGTTGGAATCGCCATTGGAGTGGCCACCTTTCTGTTATTGATCTTTGGGGAAATTATTCCCAAGAGCATGTCCTTGAAGTTGGCTCAAACTTATAGCCTGATTGCCGCTTATCCCCTGAAGCTGTTTTACAATATCGTCCAACCACCGCAGAAATTTTTAACCCGTCTTGCGGAAAAGTTTATCAGCAAGTTTGGAGTCAGCATCCTTTCTCGAAAAGAACCCGCCATCACCGACGAGGAGTTTCGAACTATGGTGCAAATAGGGGTTGGGGAAGGCGAGATTGATCCTGAAGAGAAAAAGATGATTCATAACATCATCAAATTCAGCGATACCACCATTGATGCAATCATGACTCCAAAAATTGATATGGTTACAGTCAGCGTCGAGGACAGTCTCGATGAAATCGTCCCCAAGATCGTGAAAAATTTTTATTCACGGGTTCCGGTTTACGATGAGAATCAGGAAAACATCATCGGCATTTTATTGACCAAGCATCTGAACAAGATCAAACACCTGCCGAAAGAAAGCGTCAACATCAAAAGCATGCTCCACCCTCCCCTTTTCGTTCCGGAAACAAAAAAGATCAAGGAAATGCTGGCGGATTTCAAAAAACAGAAACGGCATCTGGCCATTGTTCTTGACGAATACGGGAGCCTTGCCGGGCTGGTGACTCTGGAGGATATCCTGGAAGAACTGGTGGGCGAAATCGACAGTGAAATGAGGATGGATCAAACGCCCATCATGGAGATCAATAAAAACAATTTTAAACTGGACGGCGTGTACAGCCTGCAGGATTTTAATGATTATTTTAAAAGCAATCTCCCTGGGGACCAATACAATACCCTGGGAGGTCTGGTTTTTGGTTTGTTTGGCCGGGTCCCGCGGTCGGGAGAAGCAACGACCTATGAAAATTTCAAGTTCCGCGTGGAAAAGATGAAAGGCCCCAGGATTTTGCGGCTTCATCTCACCATTCTTCAATCCGGCTCGCCTGCCGAAGTGAACAGAAAAGAAAACAGGGAAACCACGGCCTGATGGATCTCACCACGACATTGATTCTTGTGTGCGCCGGTATTTTGTTGGAAGGTTTTTTCTCTGGATCCGAAATAGCCATGATTGCCATCAACAAAATCAAAATGAAGCAAAAGGCCGATGAAGGCAATTCGTCCGCGCAAACCGTGCTGGATTTACTTCAAAATCCGGAGAAACTGTTTGCCACGACTTCTCTGGGAACCAACCTGGCAATGGTGACGAGCTCGGCGGTTTTTACCGCCTTCATGGTTTCGCAACTGGGACATACGGGGGAATGGCTGGCAATAGTCATCCTTTTTCCCCTGGTTTTATTTTGTGGGGAAATCGTCCCAAAAATGATTTTTCAGAATCAGCCCAATTCCATCATGCTGGTGATGGTCAAACCGCTCAATCTCTTTTGCACGGTGTTCTCGCCGGTTATCAGCTTTTTTACCCATATATCTTCCTTTGTTACCAACAAGGTTATGGGTCAGGGCGGGAAAACCGAAAAAACACTCAGCCGCGACCAGATACGGCAGGTATTGAGTCTGGATTCCCAGGCGGTCGAGCTGGACGTGGCGGAACGGAAAATGATTCACAAAATTTTTAATTTTGGCGAAATCCATGTTGAGCAGTGCATGGTCCCCCTCATTCACATCACCGCCATCAACGACCGGGCCACTCTTAAGGAAACGCTTGATACCGCTAATGATTCCGGTTTTTCAAGGCTTCCGGTTTTCCATGAAAGGATGTACAACCTGATCGGCATTCTGAATACGTTCGACCTGATAAATCAACCGGTCGATGAGGAAGCGCCGATCACGGATCTCGTGCGTCCGGCATACTATGTTCCTCCCAATAAAAAAATCGACGATTTACTTCGGGAGCTTCAGCAAAGAGGATTGCACATGGCCATCGTGGTGGATGAACATGGAGGATGCACCGGCATTGTGACGATTGAAGATCTTCTGGAAGAAATCGTTGGAGAAATCGAAGACGAATACGACAAACCCGAAAAAGGCTATGAACATTATGCAGATGGGGGATACCTGATCGAAGCGGAAATGGAAATAAATGTAATCAATGACGACCTGAACCTGAACCTCCCCACCGGAGACTATGAAACTTTGGCGGGGCTGGTCATACACCATCTGGAAAAAATTCCCAATTCAGGGGAACAGGTCGTGGTCAACGATTACCGGCTCACCATAAAAGAAGCGAGCAAGCGGAAAATTCAAACCATCATTCTGCGGAAACTTTCTCAATCCTGACCAGCGTGACGCCCAGCGTAGCGCTGGACCAAAAATCTATGTTCAATGGATTTATGGCTGTCTGAATCCTGCTTTACCCCTCCGGGGCATGAAGGCAATGGTAAAATATCACCTACCCTGCTACTCCTTGTATGTTATCAGGCCTCGCGTAGCGTCAGGCCCAAGCCTCCTCCCCTTGTAACGGGGCCAGCCTGAGGGCTGGAACCCCAAGTTAATGGCTTATAACCAACCATATCTTCCTTTGCGCCGCATGTTTCAGGGGCTCGTGAACGTAGTGAGCGGAGCCTTAAACTTTCCTTCTCGCGGGAGCGAGCGGAGCCTTAAACTTTCCTTCTCGCGGGAGCGAGCGTAGCGGGCATTAAGGTTGCCAGCTCATACCACCTTTCCGCCGCACTAAAGTTTACGGGTTTTTTCCAACGCTTCGAAGGCTTCCTGAATTTCCAGAAACCGGATGTGCGCGTCTTCCATTTCCTCATCGCCCAAATGGGCGACCCGGTCGGGATGATAGCGGCCGGCTTTCTGCCGATAGGCTTTTTTGATATCCTCCGGACCTGCGGAATAATCAAGGCCAAGAATGGTGTAGGGATTCCTGGTATTTCCCAGAGAGTACTTTTGTCGAATCCGGTCATGCCCCTGATAGGAAACCCCAAGATTTTCGGCCAGCTGGTTTATGAGTTCCTGAGTTTCCTTTGTCAGGGAGTCGCCCGTTAAGGCTATTTGATAAGAAAGAGCCAAAAGAAGAAAATTGTAGTGGTTCTGCGACGCTTTTTTATATTGTTCCACAAATGGGGCAATGTCAGGATTCAACCGCCGGGTTTCCGCGATGGCCTTGTCGATGAATTTCAATTCATCTAATTCATAATGGAGGTTCTTTTTAAAAAAATTATGCAGGACATGAACCTGACTCGAAAACATGGTTCCCTTTGCCATGGCAGTTTTAGTCAAAACCACCACCATGCAAGTCACAAAAATTCCCTGGTCAATGACCCCCGGAAAACCACGGTTTATTTTCTTTAAAACTTTTTTGGAAAAAAAATGCTGAACGGTTCCTCCGACAATGGCCCCCACAGGCCCTCCCCGCAAAAATCCCATTCCAGCGCCCAACAGCCATGACATAGTGTGGTTCCTGTAAAATATTTTTAATCGACCTCAGGACTGATGCGGCAAATATAGCATATTTCTCAACCAGCGTGACGCTGGCTCCTCTGCGGAAAGCGCTCGCTTCCGCGAGTGGGAAATTGCTAACGCCGTGCAATGGATTTATGGCTGACTGAATCCTCCATCGTGCAGAAAGAATTATCCACCCGGAAATTTTCATCAGGAGGTTCTTTAGGGGCTCGTGAGCGGAGCGAACGGAGCCTAAACTTTCCCCCTCGCGAGAGCGAGCGTGGGGGCCCACTTTTCCTCCCGCGTAGCGGGTACAGGTGTTATGCTTTTCCCCGGAAAAACCCTCAACCAGGAGAAGCCAATGATCAAACATATTGTAATGTTCAAACTAGCCAAAACAAACAAGAAACAACTG
>JADFGI010000244.1 GCA_022567815.1 Nitrospinota bacterium | reverse complement strand
GCCCCTAGGCTGGAGCGTCACGCTGGCTCCTTTTTCGTTTCTTCATCCCATCCACAAAAATCCAGCCGCCGAACAAAAGTTATTTTTCATTCCCTGCAACTTCCGATTAAACGCGCTCCGTTAGGGCATCGATTAGCAGAAACTTAAGAGGATCTCTAAAAATTAATATTTCTGGCCTTTGCAATCGCCAACCCCTTACTCTTATGGTGGCTGGCCCATAGCCTAGATTGAATTTTTTGAGATCCCCTTAAAATCTTTCCGATTCAGGCGCGATCCCATCACTTAGTTTCCCCTTGATATTCCGCTGATTAATATCCGGTGGACCTTCGCCCAAAATAAAAATCGAAATGAGCGACCCCGCCGCAAGCGGACGGGGTATTCGACAAAGGCATTTCTTTTAAAAGCCGTATAAGCCACAGGGTATAAAACCCACTGGTGGGAATTAATCAAACTGTCACACTCCCTTGACGGTTCCTCGATATTACTCTGGCAAAGTAATAGCTGTCGATGGCGTTGGGTTTTTTGTCATCTGAAAAAAATTCAGGATTCCATCCGCCAGAGGCGATATGTCTCCTCCTAAGATCCCCCCTTTTGGCGGATGGTTTCCAATAAAACTTGTAAATTTTTTAATTCGAAATCAACCACCCTGTACCGGAGGTGAATTATGTTGTATGAAGTTAAAATCTATGATGGCAGCGGCAACCTGGTAAATACTATTTCGTCCGCGGATTTGGAAAGAAGGTCCACGGACTACGTTCGTGCCCAATTAACTGAAAGAGATAGAGAACATATCCTGAGTCTGACGGAAGATGGGCAGACTTCTGAAACGAACCCGCATTGTATGGTGGCTTAAGGGATTTCCCGGAACCTCTGGAGAAATTTTGAGGCTTGGGTTTTCTGCATTGGCGGCTGGAAATTTTTAAAACGCCATTTCAGTTCTGACGGGCCACTCCGAAACCATTGCCGTAGATATATCCCATCTTCTGGCGCGCCGTGATTCCAATCTGCTTGTTTATTCTGGATACCTGTAATTTATTTCATCCCTTGAATATTGTCAATGGGTCCCGCCCAGGGCCAAATAATACAAAATCTTGAAAGCACCCTTTGGGCGGAAGGTATCGAAAATGAGTTATGAGCAGGTTTTTGCAGGGGAGGGTGTCGGTCATACGGAAGGGCACTCAAATCTGTTGAACTGACAAAAACGGGCGCTAAAGCCGGCAAATCAACAAGTTTCGTGTATCCATTTGTGATCGTCCAACCCCTATGCTTTTCCCGATAAAAAATAGAAAATCATTGAAAAATCGTCATTTAATCAGGCTGGTGGAATTTTACAATTCTGGCAAGCAACTTGCTTCTTTTCAGTTAAGGGAAATTTTCCCCGACAGAATAGATCTTTGCTAACTGTTGCACTTACTTGTTGAATCCACCTAGGTATTAAAAATGGAAACGGTCAAAATAAAAGTTTTCCCTGAAAGATCCAAACTGAAGATTCAATTTTTCCTGGGTTTTATTATTTTGTCCCTATGGGCATTTTCCTCATCTTCTTTTGCATTCAATATGGAAAAGGTTCTTTATAAAGCCATCCAGGATAATGACAAAAACCAAATTGATTCTTTGCTGAAGCAGGGGATCAATATTAATGACGGGAATTATTTAAACAACGTTGCCCTGGAAAAAAACCAGGAAATTTTCCAACGTTTACTGGATATGGGGGGAGATATTAACCGGTCGCAGGAAGGTCCGCCGTTGAGTCATGAAGACAAAAATGATGTGGGCGGAAAAACCCCTTTGTGCCTGACCGTATCGAATTTTCTTTCCAGCAAAAAAGCTTTGCACACGATCAGGGAAAGCGACGAATGGGTGGTGTTTTTATTGAACCACGGAGCCGACCCAAATAAAAAATGTTACGGGAAGTATAGCCCGCTCATGATGGTTGCCGGGAAAGGAGCGGATGCTGAAGGATTGTCTCAATGGGCCCGCCTGGAAATGGCGATGAGGATCATCGTCCTCCTCATGAAAAACGGGGCCGACCTGAATGCCAGTATCGATGGCGTCACCGCGATGGATTTTGCCCAGGAATCCCAAAACCTGGACCTTATCATGTTCTTAAAAAATCTGGGTGCCGCTCAATGATACCCTGACAAGGCTCTCTTCCTCCTCTTTCATTCCAAACGGACTGCAAAACCGATCTTTTAGAATCTCTACCCTTCTCTAATTTCCGAAATCATTGCCTTTCCATATAATTTTTCCACTTTGACAAATTTGTGACCCGGACTTAACCCGTCTGCAATACCCTCTTCCTATACTTTAACAGGATCACTCATACTTTAACAGGATCACTCATAATTCGATACTTTTCGTATTTGCTGTTTCCACCTCTTTGATATCAAAGGGGTGGCTCATGGCAATACGGAATTTTACGAAGCGCCCTTAATTATTCCATCATCGCCTTAAGAAATTGGCGGTGAAAATTGACGCGACCAATGGCTGTTTCCAAACCGGCGGGGGTTGAGGCTGTGAACAGGGAAATCAGGAAGCTGGAAAAATCTATCTGTGAACTGACAGACGCCGTGAAGCAGTTGACGGTATCGATCAATGCTTCCCAACCTTCCACCAATCATTCGCGGGCAAACAATTTTCATCTCATTGAAGGCCCAAAAGCGGTTTGCCGGGATGCAAATTGTGGCGTGATCAATTCGGATTCAACTACCTGCGACCACACTCTCGCGCGGTATCAATCCGAATATGATTGTGGGTAGAGCAATGAGGAATTTTCCTCAGCTAAAACAACCTTCCTCATATAGGGGCATTCCTGAAGGAATATTATGAAAGACCAGCTGATTGAATTAATGAAAACCAATCTGGATTTGGTTGAATCTTCGATTCAACTATACATCGAAAATAAAAAACTCCGATCCCAGGTCGCGGCTCTTCAGGATAAGTGTGATTTGGCTATGAAAGAAAAAGAACGGATTTTGATCAATCTGACTCAAAATCCAAATTAATCATCCGGGGAGAGCCGTAAATATTGCGGAAGCTCTCTACCAAAGTTCCGTGAAGATTAGAAAAAAAAACTTGGCGCGGACCACCCAAAAGTTGCCACTCTGGTCCACAAACTTGCCGCCCCCCTCCCAGAGCCCATTTTTTTAAAAGCCGTATTCCTGAACCTTAAATAAAATGGCCTTTTCCAATGATGTTCCCGGCTTTTAGAAAACAAAGTAAAGGTTCGTCTTGTAGAAATGGAATTTTGATGGTAATCTACCGAAAATTTTGCAGATTTAACTTATGACAGTAGTTTCGTGGCTGATGGTTTGCAAAAGTTTTCCTGCCCGGTGTTACCAAGTCGTCTGGAACCGTTTTAAAATTTAAATTAATTGAAATTGCCTGGAAGCATGGAGAAATATTTTCATCTTAAAATACAAGACGAAGACCAAAACGGAACGCCGCCTCATTTGAAGCGGAACAGAATTGTTGCCCTTCTTAAAAAGGAATTCGATTTTGAAAATTCCCATCTTCGGTTTACCCCTGATAAGGGAAGCGGGCTCCTTTCCAAATGCTTCAGCTACAATGCGCCGGACCAAGCCAAGGATCTTGGGATTTATCCGTTTTTCCGGGAAATTGAGGAAACGGAAGGGTCACGGGTTGTTATCAACGGAAAAAAAATCATCACCGTTTCCACCAATAATTACCTCGGGCTGACAAAAGATCCCCGGGTGATTGAGGCCGGGCAACAAGCTCTTGAAAAATTTGGCGCGGGTTGCACTGGGAGCCGTTTCCTCAACGGTACTCTGAGCCTGCATAATAAACTCGAAAAAGAATTATCGAGCTTTCTCCAGCGTGAAGACTCCATTGTGATGTCCACGGGGTTCCAGGCCAATCAGGGAACCATTTCCTGCCTTTTGGGAAGGAAGGACATCGCTTTCTCTGACCGGGAAAACCATGCCAGCATCTATGAGGGGTGTGCGATCTCTCCAGGAAGAACGGTCCGTTACCGGCACAATGATATGGATCACCTGGAATATTATCTGAAAAAATATTCCGATGTGGACGGTAAACTCATCATCACCGACAGTATCTTCAGTATGAGCGGGGACATCGCCAATCTCCCTGAAATAGTAAAACTTGCCAAAGATTTTAAAGCCACCGTCCTGGTGGACGAAGCACATGGCTTGGGTGTTTTGGGCGATCAGGGGAAAGGCGTGACCAATTATTTTAATTTGGAAAAAGAGATCGACATTTATGTCGGAACCTTTTCCAAGAGCCTGGGGTCAATCGGCGGATTTGTTTCCGGCAAGTCAAAGGTCACCGAGTTTATTCGCCACAAGGCATCCGCTTTTATTTTTACCGCCGCCTTGCCTCCCGCTTCTGTCGCGGGCGTCTCCCAAGCTCTTGACATAATGATAAATGACCCCGCCCGGATTAAAAAGCTTCATGAGAACACCTCTTACGTCAAAAAGGGATTTTTCGCTATGGGTTTTCAGGTCAACAACAATCCTGTACCCATTGTTCCCATTAAAATCGGGGACGAAGACCTGACCCTGCTGATGAATCAACTACTTTTTGATGATGGAGTGTTTGCAGCTGTCGCAGTTTCCCCTGCAGTTCCTCCCCACAATCCTATGATACGGACCAGTTTTACCTCCAGCCACAACCGCAAGGACTTGGACAAGATTCTGACATCCTTTAACAAGTTTGGCAAAAAATTGGGAATCATTTCCCAATAATAGGGTTTATTGCGCCACTCCAGCAATCGAAAGCTAAGCAATGCCGGGATTCAGGATCATGCAAGAATAATCCCCGCCGCCAGCGTGACGCTGGACCCAGTATTAACGTGCAATGGATTTATGGCTGACTAAATCCTGTGTCGTGCTAAATTTTTCTCTTGGTATTTTTCCAAGAGGTTCTCAGGAGCCCGTGAACGGCGCGTACCCCTTGCATGTTTTCAAAGAGGTATTTCCGGCCTTGCGTAGGGTCAGGCCCAAGCCTCCCCCCGCGTAGCGGGTGTCCTGACTTTTTAAGGGCGGGACCGTTCTTTCTGAATCAGAG
>JADFGI010000243.1 GCA_022567815.1 Nitrospinota bacterium | reverse complement strand
TTCCTTATGAAATTTCAGCGCGTTATAGGATTCTGCCAACAATAAAACCATCGCATGTTAGCACTGGGTCCAGCGTCACGCTGGTCGCACGTCAATATTTGGTCCAGCGCTACGCTGGCTAGCCCGCATATTGCATGAGCCAAAAATTTAGCGAGGTTTTCTGGTTAAAACCCTGCGGGGTGGAGTATTTATGTTTTATTTTGGATTGAGCTGTTTCGGACGCCGTTTTTCAGTGAGCAGGGCAGACCACCCCCATTCCCCCATTTTTTATCGCCACGCCGGGGACAGCGCTCCTTCTTGATTTAAGAGGAGTCGAGTTGTTCAGCAACATGCCTGAACAGGCTTTGATGAGGATACGCGCTGGACAGCAGGAAACGGATGCGGCGTGTATTCCTGATGATGACAGCGCCGACCTTGAGTAGCTTGAGGCGTATCGTGCCGCACTGCGCCCTGGCCAACTCGGTGCCCTTTAATGCCAGCCTGCGGATGGCTTCGAGCAGGGTGTAGGCAAGGGACGCGAGTAGTAAACGGAACTGGTTGGCCCACCATTGATGGCAACTGGTACGGTCCGCGAATAGATCGAGCTGTTGCTCCTTGATGCGATTCTCCATATCGCCTCTGGCGCAGTAGAGTTTGTCGTAAAGCTGTTGCGGATCGCCGTCGAGGTTGGTGACGATGTAGCGCGGGTTCGGACCCTTGCCCGTATGCTCGGCCTTGGCGATCACGCGCCTCTCCCGGCCCCAGCTCTTTGCCGCGTAGCGGAACTCGCTAAACAGGCGTTGCTTTTGTCCTGATTGTTGGAACCGTTCCTCAGCCTGATCTTGAAGTTTCTGACTCAGTGCATTGAGGCGTTTGTTTTTGGCGATACCGGTGATGTAGTCCACATCGTTTTTATCACACCAGTCGAACATACGATGGCGGCAAAAACCGCCGTCGCCGCGAAACACAATACGAACCTTGGGCCAAACTTTCCGTAGCTTTTTGACCAACAAAGAAAGGATGGCCCACGCATGTTTCGCGCCATCGATCTTGCTGGGACGAAGATAGCTGACCAATAACTGTTCACCGCAAAACACATACAGCGGCAGGAAACAATACGAATCGTAGTAACCGTGAAAAAAACGACCTTCCTGATTGCCGTGAACCGCGTCATCGGTGGCATCGAAGTCGAGAATCAGTTTGCGCGGGGCGCGTTTGAACGATTTTATAAACTGCTCGACCATCACTCGCTGAATGGCCCAGGCCGTGTCGCGGTCAGCGCGATTTTCCAGACGACACAAGGTCGAGGCACTGGCCAACTCCGAATCCCGTTCGGTTGCGGTTTGCAGGGCCAAGTCTTTGCGCAACTGATCATGATCGTTGAGGTCTTCATAACCCAAGGCCAGACCGTAAACCCGCTGGCGCAACATCGAGAGAAGGGAATGCTCGCAACTGGATTGGCGACGGGGATCGACCAATTCCCGTTCCGCCTGTCGAAGCAAACCCAAACGCCGGTCTACTTGGCGCAACAGCAGGCAACCTCCGGCATCGCTGGTCACATGTCCGCCGCAAAATGAGGCTTCAATTTTGCGGCGTTTAATACCTGGAAATTCAATTTGCAGAGGAGTACAATTTGTCACGGCGAATTCCTTTCTTTGAGTTGTCGCTCTGCCTTATTCTAAAGGTTTGAAAGGTTTTCGCCATCGCTTTCTCATGCAATATGCGGGCTAGTCCGATTGACATTCGGAAATAGGAAATCGTTAAGAGGCTCTCTGGAGTTCAGCAGAGGCGGATATACGATCTGCATGCATGCGGTTTCATCGATGAGGAAAACAGGAGATGGCCAAAACCGTTCAATCTTAAGGGCATCTCTAAAAATGGTTCCGGGCCATGAGCGGCCCTTATGAAATAAGGGCCAGCGAGTTGCCTGACATAAAAATATCTAATTATTAGAGACCCCATTTAAACCATTTCTTTTCAAGAAGGTAGGATTGAAAAAGAATTCTTTTTGCCGGGTGGTCAGGCTTCTGGCATCACTTTCAATAAGATAGCGGGCCGGTTTGCTGAAAAGCTCTCGATACCTCAAACCGAGGTTAATGAAAAGGATTTAAAATAGCTTTTTCTGTGGCCGGAAATGCTGGAATTTCCTCGATTTTTATGCGATCCTATAAATTCAGATTAATGGACTTTCAGGGGGTTTACCCTGTTGTCGAATTAAAAAAGCTTTCCAAATTTTTATAGATAAATATCCAGGAAAAGGGGAGATAGTTTCATGGAAGCTGTTGCAGAACAAGCCCAAGCGACTGAAGAAAAAAAAGGGACGGTTAAAATTACCGTATGTCTTAGCCTGAGCGGCGTGGCTGAGGGCGGAGAAAAGGTATATAAAGAATTCGAGAAACAAATCGCGGCCATGAGCGCCAATGCGGAGCTTGGCGACCGGCAATGCAGTATGGGTCAAGTGGGTTGCCGCGGTTATTGCAGTCGTGATGTTTTGGTCGATGTTTACATACCGGGTCAGGAGCGGGTGACGTATGAAAAAGTCAAACCCGAAATGGTCTCGAAAATTTTAAAGGATCATATTGTTGGCGGTAAAATATTCAAAAAAGCGGCGGCCAAGGACAATTATTACGAACAGATCAAGAAACAGACCCGAGTTGCGCTGGAGTTTGGCGGCGTCATCGACCCTGAGAATATCGACGAATACATTGCGGTCGGTGGCTACGAATCATTGAAAAAAGCCCTCACTGGCATGCAACCGAAAGAAATCAGGGACGAGGTCATAAAATCCGGCCTGCGCGGCAAAGGCGGCGGCGGGTTTGTCACCGGTCATAAATGGGAAAAAGCGGCGACCGCCCCCTCTCACGATGGTGTCCGCTATATTATAGTCAACGGCGATGAGGGCAACCCTGCCTCCTATATGGACCGCAGTGTCATGGAAGGATGTCCGCACCAGGTACTGGAAGGACTGATTATTGGCGCTTATGCCATTGGGGCCACTGAAGGAATTATTTACACCCGGTCCGATTACGCGATTGCCGTCAAGCGGCTGAACATGGCGCTGGAACAGGCCAGAGAGTACGGGTTTCTTGGCAAGAATATTCTGGGAACCGATTTCAGCATTGATATTTCCGTTCATGAAGGCGCCGAAGCGTTCATTGGCGGCGAGTCCACGGCTTTGATGGCTTCCATTGAGGGGAAGCGTCCCTTCCCCAAGGCGCAACCGCCGCATTCCACCGAAATAGGATTGTGGGGACGACCCACTCTGTTGAACAATGCCGAAACCTGGGCCACCGTTCCATCCATCATCAAAAAGGGCGCCGACTGGTACGCCGGCATGGGGACGCCCAATGCCAAGGGATGCAAAACCTGGGCGATAGCAGGCAACCTCAAATACAACGGCCTCATGGAACTGGATATGGGGCTGACTTTCCGTGAAGTCATCAATGATATTTGCGGAGGCATCGTCAAGAAGAAAGAACTCAAACTCATACATGTCGGCGGAGTCACCGGAGGGTTCCTGACTACGGAAAAAGCTGACATCAAGATGGATTACGAAAGTTTGCTGGATGCCGGAGTGCTCATGGGCCAGGCCAGTTTCTCAGCTTACGATGACTCGGCTTGTGTGATCGATCTGGCAAAATTTTCCATGGGATTCAATGAAGGCGAAACCTGCGGCAAATGCACTCCTTGCCGGATTGGGTTGACGCTCATAAAAAACAAGCTGGACGATATTTCCGAAGGCCGGGGCAAAATGGAAGACCTGGACAAGCTCCAGGCCCTTTGCGAAGAAATAAATGTGACTTCGTTGTGCGGCCTTGGGGAAACAGCCGTCAAATGCGTGTTGACCGGGTTGAAATATTTCCGTAAGATATTTGAGCGGCATATTGAGGATCAGATTTGCGATGCGGCGAAATGCACCGGACTTTACCGGTATTATGTCAAGGAAGAAGAATGCGTTGCCTGCGGGGCATGCATCAAGCCTTGTCCTACTGGCGCTATTACAGGAGGAACCCGTAAGGTGGCGGCGCACATCGATATGGATTTGTGCATTAATTGCAACGCCTGCTACGAAGCCTGCGCGTTCCTGGCAATTTTATAATCTTCAACCATCCAAAAAGCCCATGACGATTTATTCGCATGGGCTTTTTTTGTTCCCGCCTGGTATTTGACTTCGCTCTCATCTTGAAAAAAGACATCCCTATCCGCGTCAGCCGTCATTCCAAATACATTGTAGGATTTCATTCCATCAATAGTTTTTGAAAAAATTCATTTTTTGCCTTCCTGGCCCAGGAAAGATAAACTCCAAGAGAAAAACTGGAATTGAGTTGAAGTCATAAGGAGTCGGCGTTTGCAATGGACTGCTAAAGAAAACTGCTGGGTGGATGTTTTTCAAACTCTGCAAAAGTTTCAACTGTTTGCGTTTGATAATATAGCGACCGCTTCCCAATATTGGATGGTTTATGAAAATTTTCTGAAACATGTGACATCGCCCGGCGCCCATGTTTTGGATTGGGGTTGCGGGAACGGGCATTTCAGCTATTTTTTGCTGAGTAACGGATTCAATACGGAATCGTTCAATGTAAATTCCGGCGACTCATATAACCCCGATGGAATCAAGATTTCCGAATTTCTGAGCGCCCGATTCAAAGACGCTTTCAATTTTAAAGTCTCATCAGGCGATCCGGTTCAATTGCCTTATCCGGATGAATCGTTTGATGCGGTGGTCTCCGTGGGCGTGCTGGAACATGTGCGCCAGGAGGGCGGAGATGAAATTAAAAGTCTTGCGGAAATCCGGCGGATCCTAAAAAAGGACGGCGTGTTTCTGTGTTTTCATTTCCCAAATAAATTCAGTTGGATTGAAGCCTTGGCCAGAAAAATTCCTTCCAAGCACCATCATCCCTACATGTTCACGCGACAAAATATTTACACTTTGAATCAGGCGGCGGGATTGACGGTGGAAGAAATTCAAGGGTACGCAATTTTGCCCAGGAACGAACTTGCCCGATTGCCGGAAGGAATAAAAAACAGTCCGGCTTTTGTAAAGTTTTATAACCTGGCGGATAAGTTTCTCCAAAG
>JADFGI010000242.1 GCA_022567815.1 Nitrospinota bacterium | reverse complement strand
ACTAGCAATGAACGACCCCGCCGTAAGCGGCCAGCGTGACGCTGGACCCAATATTAACGTGCAACCAGCGTAGCGCTGGATCAAATATTAACGTGCGATGGATTTTGAGGAATTATTAGTTTCCCTTTAATCTATAAATTCTCCGGGGCTCGTGAGCAAGTTCCCTCTCTGCGGAGAAGTCTGCCCCGCATCTCCTCCCCGCGTTGCGGGGCGGGGTATGAAACCCACTGGTGGGAATCAAAAGGGATTCAAAATGAAAAAGCTGATGATGTTTGCGATCCTGATGGCTTTCCTCGCGCCTCTGGTATTGATCGGTTGTTCCAGCACACAGAATGCCGATTCATCATCTTATGAGAAATCAAAATCGGGCTACGATAAAAGGAGTGGCGGTTCCTCAGGTGGGTATTAAAAATATGGAGGAAAATTTCTGAAGAGAGCCCGTTGCATTTACGGGCCGGTTGGCTCACGTTTCGTTTCCCGCCAGTCATCGTATATTTCTATGGAGTCCGGGATTTGAGGAAAGGAAGGATCATGGTCGAGGATCAATTCACCATACTTGTCCCGAAAGGTGATCAATTCATCCAGCGAATCCATGTTGATCACCCAAACCTCACGGAGCTTGCCGGAGCCCTCGCCGGTCATCTCCTGCGTTTCCTTCAAAACCACTTCATCGCATGGTTTTTCAGGAGAGCCGCGTAAGCTGGTTTTCTCAACTCGAAACTCTGGCATGGGTCCTCCCGTTATTTAGAGCGGAGCACGGGGAGCGACCACCGGATTATCACCCAGCCCCATGAAAAGCATCACGAACAAAACCACCACCAGTGCCAGGACCAGAATCAGAACCACTTTGGACCCTTTACTCATATCTCACCTCCTGAGATTTAAACCACGCATAAAAAATCCAGCACCCCTCGTATATAAGGATAGAACAATTAGGCGCTCCGCAAAACAAAATTCAGCCCGCTAAATCCCTCTGACAGAAAATACTTACGCTCCCCCTATTGACAGATAAGGAAGTAAGCGACAGATTTATGTATGCAATAAAGGGAAGGCAATCTTCCCATCAAGCCAGAGTGCGTCTCTGACAATCCCTGCCGACCTTGGGGTATGGTGGTGGGGCCTAAACCCCCTCGCACTCTGGCTTGTTATTTTGCCAGGTTTCTTTCTTAGAACACCATCCTTTTAAATTTAATCTCCAGGCCTGGAAAAATTTTTTCGGCAGAAAAAATATCCTCGCCGATATTTTGCACGCATTGGGAAAGGATCCGCTTTAATTGGCCTTTTTGATAACAGCGGTGTGGGTAAAATGACCTTGGGATTGGCCATGGCCAAAAACCTGTCCAATAAACCAGGACCACCTCTAACCCCACAACCACTCTCAGGGGCCTTCGGGTCGCTGGGGGATTTGTCTTGAACTTTTCGCTATTACCGAAAGGTTGAACTTTCTAAGGGAAATGGGGGTATAATTTCTTCTAATTTTCCGGGAATCAGGCACCGTTTGCAAAGGCGAACCGATGGAGTGGATGAACGAAAAACCTTGGAACGGGCTTGGCGTGGATGTCAGCGCGAACCTGTCTCCCCGCGAGTTGGTGTACAAGTTAAAACTCGATTTTGAGGTTTCCAGAGTTCCATCGGGACTGCCTAAATCATTTGCAAATCAAGAGATGTTCCAATTCTTCAGATCCTTTATGGAGCATGGGGATGCACTTTTGGAAACCATTGGGGTTCTGGATAATGGAAGAATCGTCTGGGCGTTGGCCTCCTTGAAGCAAGAATTCATCTTGAAGGAAGCTGACAGGGTGAAAGGTTATTTACTGCTGGCTTCCCGGGACGAAAACAGGGATAGAATTGAAGCTCATTTCATTGCAGTGCGGTCGGCTGGCAGTAACACTCTCCAGATAATCTCTAAGGCGAGAATCTCCTTCAAGAACGTCTGCCGAAGATCTTTTAATAAGAAATTTCCCTTTGTATCTATGAAGCCTAACAAGTTTGAAGAAGGCATGATTAGAAAAACCAAAGAGGCCGTCGGTCTTGGACGGGAAGCGATTTCAGCTTTCGGCTCTGATGCTGAGCGCTTGGCAAATAAAAAAGTGGATGACCAGATTGCCAACCGGTATATGTTCAATGTTTTCCAGCCGGATATGGCCAATGAGTTATCTTCTATTGGAACCAAAGAGATTAATGAACTGGCAGACCAAAAAACCAGGATAGGAATTGAGGCGATTAAAAAGGCTCCGGGGCAGAATCTGGAACCCGCTAACATGACCGCCTGGGGTTTGCTGAATGCTGTGATCTACACGATCGACCATCGTCTTGGCAGTAATCAGGATTCGCGTTTACGGCTGGCTTGGTTCGGACCCAATGCAAAAATCAAGAAAAGGGCTTTCGAACTGGCTCTGGAGTTGTAATAAAGGATAATGAAGATGGCTCCGTCACTATGTCCAAAAGTGACCCTCCCTGGTTCACCAGCAAACCCCAAAAATCAGCAGGTAGTTCTGCAAACAGTGGGACTATAGTGGGGCTGGAGCGAATACCTGCACGGCCTACCCATCAAACTTCAAATAGAAGAAACCTGAAAAACTCGTAAAATGTGGTCCTATTGTGGCCCTATGAGGCGTGTAATAAAAAAGCACCTACGAGAGATTTCTCGTAAGTGCTTCTTTTATTTGGTAGCGGGGGCCAGATTCGAACTGACGACCTTTGGGTTATGAGCCCAACGAGCTACCGAACTGCTCCACCCCGCAGTATTTCTGTCTGAAAAAACAATCAGTTATGGGAAAACTGGTACAAGGGTATAACGATACCCTGACTTTTGTCAAGTAACTCTCTCTTAAAATTGCTTTTAAATGAAAAGGTCAGGGCTTGGCGAGCCTCTCGAGTCATAAAAAGAGAATAGTCCCACAATTAGCCAAGTTGAATTTTTCGAGGCGCCCCTAATTTCAAGGGGAGAAACGCAGGCGACAACCTCCCGGTACTATAAAAATAAAAAGCGGCTTCCATGGACTATTGATTTTCCATACAAGCCGCCACTAAATCGAATTACAGGTTTGCGTTTTTGCGCTCTGGATTTCTGAACAGAGAAGTTTCGTTGGTCAGTTCCTCCAAGCCGGGAAATGAATCATCCGGATGTATCTTGACGGCTTTTTCCAACAAATCCCCTTCAGTTTCTTTGTTATCCTCATCAGGGATACAGCAATCCACCGGGCAAACTTCCTGACAGGCTTCTTCTCCGTGAAAGCCAACGCACTCAGTACACAGGTCAGCGTCAATTTCGTAAAAATCCTCCCCTTCGCTAATAGCTTCATTGGGGCATTCGGGTTCACATACGCCGCAGTTGATGCATTCATCAGTGATTAGTGTTGACATGTTCCTTATTCCTTTATATCTAAATTTTTATCTCTAAAATTATTTTTTCAGAAAATGGTAAAAAACCTTAACTAAAACCTTATCAGGATGTAAACTTTTTTAATCAAAAATCGGGAATAAACTGAATTCTCTGTGAAAATATCAGGGAACTCCGATCATCGATATCGATGAAGTTTAAGCTATAGCGACAAATAATAAACAAGTCAAGAAATTTTTGAATTATCCTGGCCTGCTTCCTTAAATCTTATTATACAGAAGGTGAAGGTTGATGTATAGGTTTTATTTTCAATGGGATAGCAGGAGAGGCCTGATTACGGATTTGTTGTTATTTGGCTGATTTATTTTGTTATGATTATCCCAGAATGAATACCAAACGGATTTTAATATACCTGCCTCTGGGATTGATCATTTTCCTGGCGCAATCATTTTTTTGGGTTCCCACCTATGATAAGCAGGCTGTGGGCAATCCGCACCGATTAGTCAAATATATCCACGGGTCCGCGGCGGATGCGGAAATCCTGAATCCTATTCTAAGCGCCGATACTACCAGCAGTTCCATCAATGACCTGGTGTTCGACGGTTTGATCGACCTGGACGATCAACTGGAATACCGGCCCCGTCTGGCTTCCTCCTGGATTCAATATGAAGAAGCCTATCTGGTGATCCCCTTATATGCTAAATCAAGAAGCCTGCCAAAAAGCATCCCCTCAAACCCCCATGATTTTGGAAAGTGGATTCAGACAGCCTTGGAATCCAATATTGCCTGGACCAAAAATCTTCGGTCGGTTGAGGTGGTTGCCGGAAAAAGGATGAAAGGCCAAATTCCGGTCCCGATTCTGGATGGGGAAGGGCGTCCTCTCATGGAAAAAGGCCGACCGAAAACCCGGAAAGTGGATTATAGTTTTCAACAGCCGGATCGAATCAAGTTTACCCTGCACCGCATTGACCAGGATTTCTTTAAGCCTGTGAGAGAATTGCTGGGCGCGGAATTTTTTCAATCCTTTCCTTACGCGCAATATATACATGCGGGCGAAGCCTCCGAACAGAAAAATTTGGCTCTGCATTATCAGGAGATTCTTCCCCTGACCGAACACAATCCCATTATCGTGTTTAATCTTAGAAAGGGCGTTCGATTCCATGACGGGCATGAATTCGATTCCGGGGACGTGTTGTTTACCTATCAGGCGATAATGAACCCGCGCAACGCCTCTCCGCGGACGTCCGACTATGAGCCCATAAAATCCGTTGAGCCTCTTGGATCGCATAAAATAAAGATCGTGTACAAACGGTTGTTTTCACCAGCCATCAATTCGTGGTTCATGGGAATTTTACCTGAGCATCTGCTGAATGACAGGGCATTGAAAAACCAAGCCGAGGAAAAAGGCGTGGCCAGCGAATCCTTTAGCATGCGAGATGCCCGGTTCAACCGGCATCCGGTGGGAACGGGTCCATTTGTGTTTAAAGAATGGCAGTCCGATGAATTGATCCGTCTGGTTGGCAACAAGGACTATTGGGAATCTCCTCCAGAATATGAGGAATATGTGATGCGCATCGTTCCTGACGCCTTGACTCAGGAAATGGAATTTTATGCGGGCGCGATGGATAACTATGCCGTTCAGCCACATCAAGTGGCAAGATTTAAGAAAGATGAAAAATACCAAAACTTTTCCAGCGTCGGCTATTTTTATTCCTAC
>JADFGI010000241.1 GCA_022567815.1 Nitrospinota bacterium | reverse complement strand
TGGTTCCGGTCTTCGCGTACCGGTCCCATTGCTCGCGGGTCAATAAATGTCGGGCACCGACCCCTATCGCCGCAAGCACGGCCGCAGCGTCAGGATGACTGCTGGCATTTTGTGCCCGCGACACGAAATCGAGGCGAAATTCATCCCTCCCGGACAGCACTCCAGATTCGAGCAGACGATTACGCTTGCCGTTGACGACGTAACCGGCAGCGTGAATCTTCTCGCGAAACATCCACGCTTCCAGATCGAATTTTCGATACGCGGGACCGCCCAAGTCGCCCGTGCAGGTGTCGATCACCCGATAAGGAATTCCCAACTCCTGAAAAATTTCTTCTTCCATGCCGACAATCGATTCTACAAAATCGTTGGATGCTTGGAGATCGGGGGCGGTGAAACCGAACATCTCAACCTTGGTGAACTGGTGGACGCGGTAAATGCCCCGCGTGGCCCGCCCGTGTGCGCCCGCTTCGTTACGGAAGCAATGCGAAATGCCCGCCAGCTTGATCGGCAACTGGCCGGCGTCGAGCACCTGATCTTTCAACATCCCGCCCAGTGTAATCTCGGCCGTCGCCACCAGACTCAAGTTGTCGTTCTCGATCGAATAGATTTGTGTCTCCGATCCGCGGGGGATGAAGCCGATGCCTTCCAGCACATCGTCACGAGCCAAGTCGGGCGTCGTACAGAGCGTGTATCCTGCGGCACGCAACTTAGTGACGGCAAATTGCACCAGTGCCAGTTCGAGCAGCACCGCTTCGTTCTTCAAAAAATAGAATCCATGACCGGCCACGCGCGCGCCGGCCTCGAAGTCGATGAGATCGTGTTTTCTCAGGAGGATCCTGGAGATGACTTTTATATTATTTTGGATGGATTTTCTGAATTGATCTTCAATGATAAGTCGTTCGCAATTTATGGAAAAGGACAAATTTTCGGCGAATTGGCCTCCACCACGGGTTACCCATGGCGCAAAGCCACCATCCGTGCAAAATCGCCGTTGACCCTGCTCAAGGTTCCCAGCCGGTTGAATCAGAAAGTTAAAATTTCTGCCAATCGGAAACAGTCAACACCATTTTACAGTTCCCTGGACCCCGGTCTGGTAGCGGCATTGGCTTTGGGGAAGATACATAACTGGAACAAAAATGAAAGAATTTCGTCCAAAGAATCTTCTTCCAAAATTGCGCATATACTGCTTTTTGGAGAGGCGGAAATCCACAGGAAAGATGGGTTGGCTAGCGCTCCTTTCGATCCCTGGGATGTGATAGGGAACAGCAGTAAGGAACCGTGCGTGAATCCGGTTTTCGCGTTAGCCAAAGCCAATGAGGTGTATACGGTTGGAATGAGCGTAAAGGATATGGAGCGCGTATTCCATATGTTTCCGGCGTTCCGCGATAAAACAAACAAAAAAAGTAAAAAATGGGAGGCAGGCTTATACTCCATCACGTATCCTTAAGAGCAGAAATTTTTGCCGAAGCCATAATAAATCGCCAGATATGTTTTAGCTCGATGCGTCATGTAAAAAATTCAAACTTGAAGATGTGAACCCTATTTTGCTCAGAGGTTTGAAATGAAAAAATATAATGTTCAGGAAATCAGAAATGTCGGACTCATTGGTCATGGGTCCTCCGGAAAAACCTCTGTTGCCGAAGCCATCCTGTATACCTCTGGGGCATCTGACCGCCTGGGAAAGGTGGGCGATACCTCATCGATAATGGATTACGATCCAGATGAAATAAAGCGAGGGCACACCATAAGCGCTTCCCTGGCCTATTGCGAATGGGATAAGCATAAGATCAATATCCTCGACACGCCGGGAGACAACAACTTCATCGCCGATACGCCGGCATGCATTCGGGTGATCGACGAGGCCGTCGTGGTGATAGGCGCGGATGACGGAGTTCAGTTTTATACGGAAAAGGTGTGGCAGTGGGCGGACGAACAGGATCTTTTGCGAATTGTTTTTTTGAATAAACTGGACCATGACCGGGCTAATATCGGCCCCATATTGAAAAACCTGAAGAAAAAGTTTAAAAAAACTCCAGTTTTCCTGCAAATGCCCGTAGGGAATGGTGAGAGCTTTACAGGAGTTGTTGATCTAGTGGAAAACAAATATTATTCCTATGAAAAGGAAGGCAATGGAAAAGGCAAGGTCGGTGACATTCCACCGGAACTGGCGGACAGTGTCGAAATGAACCGGGCGGAACTCACCGAAGCCATTGCGGAAGTGGACGATGATCTGATCGAGGTTTACCTGGAAAAAGGGGAACTCACCGAAGAGGAGTTTCATAAAGGATTAAAAAATGGAATCCAGAGTGGGCAGTTGATTCCCGTGTTATGCGGGTCGGGAACCCAGAATATAGGAATAGACCTTTTATTGAAGGCCGTTATCGATTACCTGCCTTCGCCGGACAAAAGAAACCCCGTGACCGGCAAGGCCCTCAAGGATGGTTCTAAAATAGAGCGGAAGCCGGACTCCGGTGAGCCATTTTCGTCTTTTGTGTTCAAGACAATTGCCGACCCTTATGCGGGAAAATTGACTTTGTTCCGAGTCATTTCGGGCTCCATCAAAGCGGACTCCAATGTGTTTAACGCTTCCAAGGAAACCAACGAAAGAATTGGGCAGATTTTTATGCTTCAGGGCAAAAAGCAAGAGCCGGTTTCTGAAGTGTCGGCAGGGGATATAGGAGCCGTGGCGAAACTGAAGGTGACCACGACCAACGATACCCTTGCGGAACAGGCGAACGCGATCATCTTCGACGACATTCAGTTTCCCGTTCCCGTTTTTTCCCTGGCGATTTTGCCCAAAACGAGAGCGGATGAGGAAAAAATCAGTGCCGCCCTGCATCGAATTACGGAAGAAGATGCCACTTTAAAAGTCGAAAGGAACGCGCAAACCCATGAACTCCTCGTTTCGGGAATGGGGCAGTTGCATCTGGATGTGGTCATTGACCGTCTGAAAAAAAGATTTGGCGTGGAGGTGGATGCGAAACCGCCAAAGGTTCCTTATCTGGAAACCATTCGCGGGAGAACCAAAGTTCAAGGGAAATACAAAAAGCAAACCGGAGGCCGGGGACAATTTGGCGACACCTGGCTGGAGATTTCTCCCGTTGAAAAGGGCGGTGGATTTGTTTTCGAAGACAAGATTGTGGGGGGCGCTATCCCAAAAACCTATATTCCCGCCGTGGAAAAGGGAATTAAGGAAGCAATGGCCAATGGGGTGATCGCGCATTACCCCATGGTCGACGTAAAGGTCAAGCTTTATGACGGGTCCTACCACAATGTCGATTCGTCGGAGATGGCATTCAAAATTGCAGGCTCTCTGGGATTCAAAAAAGGTGTTGTTGAATGCAGACCCGTTTTGCTTGAGCCCATTATGACTATGGAGGTCATTGTTCCCAGTGAATATGTTGGCGATATTATGGGAGACCTTAATTCCAAGCGGGGAAAGATTCAGGGAATCGACGCGGATGCCGACAGGCAGACCATTCGCGTCAATGTTCCCATGGCCGAGGTTCTTAATTACGCGGCGGACCTGCGGTCAATAACAAGCGGCCGAGGAATATTCGTGATGGAGTTCGATCATTACGATGACATTCCCGAACACCTCTCTAAAAAGATCATTGACCAGGCGAATGCCGAATTTAAAAAAGACAAGGAGTGATAAAAACAAAATCGTTGGAAGTGTATTCTCATTTTAATTTAAGGGATGTTAATTGTGCATATTCTTGAAGCAAAGCCGAACGTGGTAAAGTCCGATTTGGTGGAGCGGGTTTATAAAAAGGTCGGTTTCACTCGCCAGGAAGCTGAACGGGCGGTTGATGTAGTGTTTAAGGAAATCAAGACCGAACTGGCGAATGGAGAAAGCGTTCGCATTGCGGGATTCGCCAGTTTTTATTTGAAAAATAAAAAAGCGAGAAATGCCCGCAATCCGCAAACCGGGGAACCCATCCTCATCCGGTCCCGTAGGGTCCTGACTTTCAAGCCAAGCAAGCAATTGTTAACTTCAACCGATGCCCCTTGAATCGCCCCGGAAATAATTGATAGCATGAATGCATGAGCTGAAACCGGGTTCGCGCTTCCAAATCATCGGAATGAAGGCGTGATTGTATGAGTCTTGATATGAAAAACGAGGAGGTTGCAAAATGCACAGATGGGCGAATATTTTTCCGCGCATTGGGTTTGTCTTCCTTGCCGTCTTTATTTTTGTGTTTGTTCTTCCTTCCCCCATGCCGGATCGAAAAGCCTGAACCCAGCAAAAAATAATGGGTTCCTCTCACCCTGGATATTTTTTCAGTCATTTCATCTTGCTTTTACACTTAAGAAAATGCTTTAATATGCGCTTGCAACCGCTTGATTTGTTTGTGAAATTTGATAAGTCGAAGGGTGGATTAATTGGACGGTGTGATTCCTGACAAGGTATTTTTTAAAATCGGCGAGGTGGCCGGGATAGCGGGGGTGGAACAGCACGTCCTGCGCTACTGGGAGGATGAATTCGACCCGCTTCGCCCGGATAAAAACCGGTCCGGTCAACGGCTGTATCAGAAAAAAGACGTAGAGCTGGTATTGGAAATCAAGCGTCTGTTGTATGAAGAAAAATTTACCATTGCCGGCGCGAAAATTAAATTGAAAAAATATAAAAAGCAGCGTTCGTCGGAGGAGATTCTGGAGGATCGGGAAAAATTTCTACAATGGAAACGGGAAATCAAACAGGATCTGGTATCAATATTAAATATCCTGGATCATAAAAAATCCTGAATCGTTCTCCATCCCCTCCGCTATCTTAGCGCCCCGTTGGTCTGCCTTTCCAAATTTAAAAATTGCCTCCAATTTTTCTTAAAAGGATTCTTTCTTGCTCTCCCAGTTATCCTTTTCAGATGGATTAGCGATCCTGATCTTTTGGCTGGTCGTTTGACACTGGTGGAGCCGCCAGTGCGGTGATTCCCTGGCTGACCTGGCTAGGGGGAGTGGAAACCAATAACCACGCTCAGGTGCTGGTCGGCTCCCTGCAAATCCTGGCCGTGTTTTCTGTGTTGTGGATGAAAAGCGGGAAATTTTTTAAAGCCACTCTGGACTTGATACT
>JADFGI010000240.1 GCA_022567815.1 Nitrospinota bacterium | reverse complement strand
GATATTGGCTTCTACAATGTTCAACTGATTGTACGCCAGTACCATCGAAATATTACACAGCAATTCTTTCCTGTCCTTGGCGCATACGATCAGGTCCGCTGGCTTTCCCGGTTGGAACACGAAATCCGCCGCATAGGGCTTGTTGGACGCGATAAATTCGTTATAAGTTTCCAACTGCGACAGCAGGTCCTTTGGAAGGCGAACCATCTTCAAAAATTCCAATTTAACGGCTTCCGGAACATCCTCATGCCGCTTGTGATGAAGGGTGTAGTGATAAAATAATTTCAACTGGTCGATCTGCAAAGGCGACATCTTCATTTTGGTCCCGGCCCGGTCGGCATAGGTGAGAAGAACCAGCATCTTCAACCGTTCCAGGTCGTGGGTCACCAGATCCCAGACCATTTCAAAGGTATCGTCATCTTCAGGGTCGAGGAGCATCAAGTCGTACATGGTCAAATGTTTTTCAACCAGATACGCCACATCTTCCACTTGTTTGGAGTCTTTTGAATAGCCTATATGGGCTAGAATTCCCGGAATCATGGACGCGCCGATGACTTCCTCGATTTCACCTTTCTGCATGGCGCCTTTGCCGATATCGTGTAACAGGACGGCAAGTTTCAAAGCGGTTTTATCTTTTAAAGAATGATAAAGATCGATGAGAAATGGGTCGGCTTCTTCACGCACCTCCAACAGATTGAGGGCGTCGAGAGCCGACAAGATGTGGATATCCGTCGGAAACTTGTGAACATAGATATCCTGGAGCTGGCCACAGATATTCTTGAAGTCGGGAATGTAATAATCGCTCAACAACCCGAATTCATGCAGTAAACGCAGGGCTTTGGCGAAGTGATCTCCCTCGATGACCCTTTGAAAGTAATTTTGTATTGCGGATTTTATTTTCTCATCGGGTGCCTGGACAATGGGCGTTGTCTGGCTCAAATGATCTTCTATGCAACGGATGATGGAATACGAAAGGTGATGGTTTTTTTCCGCCACCCAGGCGAAAACTTCAAAAATCCATTGCGGATTTTCGGCGGATAATCTTTCCGGATTTATATTGAAAATTATCTGGTCTTCGGCATTGAGCGCAAAAATTTCGGTCAACTCGCTGACCTTCTGTGTGTCCAGGGACATGCTTTCCCAGAACAGATTGCGGCTGTACCGTTTCAATGGCAGGCAGGCGTTATAAAAATACTTCTTGTAAAAATCCTTGAGTTCATAGCCCATTGCCTCCGCGACTTTTCCCCGGACTTCAAAACTCAGAACATCGCGGTGAGCGCCCCTCTGGGCTCCATGCAAAAGCAAACGCACCTTGGATAAAAAGTTGAGCGCGTTTTGCATATTTTTAAAGGCGGTTGCGCTCAATACATTGATCCGTAAAAGCTCATTCAAGAGTTCGAACTGGTTTGTCAGACTCAGATTTTGGCGAATGCGTACCATAGTCAGCGCCCAATACAAACGCTTGAGTTCTTCCTTGACGTTGGGCTCCTGCTGAAAAACGGTGTTTTGTACGGAGTAATACTCTTTGTGTTTGAAACAGTACTGAAAAATTTCATCCTGATGCAGGAGGCTGGCTGTTTTAATGGAACTCGTGAATTCGGCATACACCAAGGGGTTCCCCGCAACAAACCGATGCTCCATCAGGGAAAAAAAATCGGGGAGTTGGTCGATATGGAATTCTTCAACCATTCCCGTGGCTTCCGAATAGCAGGAACTGCTTTTGGTGTTGGGAAGGATGTCCTGAAAAACAAACAGATATTCAAAGTGCTTTTTTACTTCCTTCACCGCTTCCAGACTGTCTTTTTCCGAGGTCGATTTGGTGACGATCTGTAAATCCACATCGGAACGAAGATGCATTTCTTTCCTGCCATATCCTCCCTTGGCAACGATGGCGACCGGGACCTCTTTCGCATCCAGTTTTTTTCCCCTGAGCTGGTTATTGAACCAGACGGCGGTTTGAAAACTGGCTTGAACGACAGCATCGACCAGCGCTGTCCGCTTCAATAAAATCAGATGACAATTGTCCGACTTCAGGATGTCTTCCTGTAGTTTCCGGGTCTCTTCATCAATGATTTTCAGAATTCTTTTTTTGAATTCCAGGTAAAATTTTTGCTGATCTTTTATATCCAAATCTGAAAAAGATTCAGGGGCAATGGCAGGCAGGAATTTTTGTTGCAATCCGGATTTATACCGGTCGCTAATCACCTTGTTTGATTGATAAAAATCATTCATTGAGAAATCTGCAATGGACCGAATTTAACAGGAACTTATTGTTGGATGGACTGGGTTTCGGCTTATGCTCAAAGAATAAACCCATTCCTGGCGAGATTCAAGAAAAGACGGCAGCATTGGATTGGAAAGGATTGATCTATGGTTTCAGGCCGCGGAATGGCCAAGCGGGATCAATTGAGAGTGCGCCCCATCAGTTCGATAAAGGGCCGCAGGGTTTGGATCAATTTGGCGAATTTTTCCGGCTTGAGCGACTGCGGGCCGTCGGAAAAAGCGTGGGCCGGATCGGGATGCACCTCGATCATCAATCCATCCGCCCCGGCGGCAATGGCGGCCTTGGACATGGAATCCACAAGATGCCAGTGCCCGGTTCCATGGCTGGGATCGACGATGATGGGCAAATGCGTCTCCTGCTTGAGAACCGGGATACAGCTTAAATCCAGCGTGTTCCGGGTGGCGGTCTCGAAGGTCCGGATACCCCGTTCACAAAGAATGACGTTGCGGTTGCCTTCGGACAAAATATATTCGGCAGACATTAAAAATTCCTTGATCGTAGTCATCATGCCGCGTTTGAGCAGTATCGGTTTATCAATTTTCCCGAGTTCTTTCAACAAGGAAAAATTCTGCACGTTCCGCGCCCCCACCTGCAGAAGATCGGCATATTCGGCGACCAGGTCCACCTCGCGCGGATTCATGACCTCGGTGACGATGGGCAGGCCGGATTCTTTTTTGGCCTCCAGCAGGAGTTGTAAGCCTTCTTCTTCCAATCCCTGAAAACTGTAAGGCGATGTTCGCGGTTTGAATGCCCCGCCGCGCATCATATTTGCTCCGGCTTCCTTGACCAACCGGGCGGTTTTGCAGATTTGGTCCCTACTCTCCACGGAACAGGGGCCGGCCATGATGGCAATTTGTTTGCCGCCGACTAGAACGCCATCCACATCGATCACGGAGTCATGAGGCTTGGTTTCGCGGCTGGCCAGTTTGTAGGGTTTCAAAATCGGGATGACAGACTCCACCCCGCCCATCGATTCGATCATTTGCAACCGGTCTTTGCCCCGTTCGTCTCCGACAGCGCCAATGACCTTCCGCTCGACTCCTATGATTTCATGCGGCTTGTATCCCAATTCAATGATCTGATCCTCGACCGCTTGAATCTGTTCCGGGGTCGCTCCTGCTTGCATTACAATGATCATCGTATTTTTTTTCTCGCTAAATTTGGGAAAGCATTTCACCCTAGCATAGCCAAAATTCTCCGTCAAGATAACCCATTCCAGATGAAAATTATCAATTGATTCAGTACGTCAACCGTTCGTTCCCGCTCCTGAATGGCGCTTGATTTGTGGATAATTGCAAGCCGGTTGCGATTCCTTTTTCGTCAAGGCTTTTACTTTTGACAGGGTGGGGTTATTGTGATACTTAAAATTCAAGGGTGCCTCGAAAAATTCCATTTTACCAGGAGCCTTTCTTTTAAGATCAAAGGGAAGGCGATAGCAAGCGCAAACAAAATCGAATTATTAGACCTCCTTTACCGGTAATGAGATTCCTGAAAGGGCGAGCATGGAAGTTAGAATCAGCAGAGACACATTTTTAGACGGCGTACAAAAAGTCCAGGGGATTGTTGAAACCAAGGGCGCGATGCCCATCCTATCTCATTTGCTCCTGCGCGCCGAAAAAGAGGGGGTCACCATTGAAGCGACGGACCTGGAAATCGGAACCAGGGCTTTTTACTCCGCCAATGTTATTTCCGAAGGGTCGGTCACTTTACATGCCCGGAAGTTATTCGACATTATCCGGGAATTGCCGGATATGGAAATCCATATGGTCAAGGAGGATAATGACTGGGTGACCTTGAAGTGCGGCAATTCAAAGTTTCGCCTTCCCGGACTTCCGTCGGCGGACTTTCCCGCTCTCCCGGAATACAGCTCGGAAAGCCTGATGGAATTCAGTTGTTCTCAATTGAGGGAGATGATCCGAAAAACGTTTTTTGCCGTGTCGCCGGATGAATCCCGCCAGGCTTTGAACGGGTTGTTGCTGGAAAATGAAAACGGCAAAGTCAATCTGGTGGCCACCGACGGTCATCGGCTGGCCCTTATCACCCGGCCGATTTTGAAATCAGCGGCCCCGGAAGATGAAAAATCAAGTTTCCTGCTCCCCAAGAAAGCCATTTCCGAACTCATGAAATTGATGGAAGATGATGACACCACTTTTTCTTTTTCCACTCAGGGAAATCATTTGGCGTTTATGCAGGGGACTCAGGTGATCATTTCCAGAAAAATCGACGGCAAATTTCCCAACTACCGGCAGGTCATTCCTCCCGACAATAATTTGAAAATAAAAATCGACCGGGACGTTCTCAGTCACGCGCTCAGGCGGGTTGCCGTGCTGGCGGATGAAAAAACCCAGATGGTGCGGTTTGATATTCAGAAGGGAAATATGACCTTGATTTCAGACAACTCCGATTTTGGCACGGCCAGAGAGGAATTGCCTATTGCCTACGAAGGAGAGGACGTTTCCATAGGTCTCAACGCGAAGTATGTCCTCGATGTTTTGAATGTGACTGAGGATCAGGAAGTCATACTCAACCTGAAAGATCAGAACCATTCCTGCATGATCACCGTTGAAAACGATTCAGATTATTTGGGCATCGTCATGCCCATGCGAATTTAACCAGCCCCAGCGAAGCGCTGGACCAAATATTAACGTGCGATGGGTTTATGGCTAAGTAAATTCTGCTTCGCGAAGAAACTAACTTATCGTCATTGCGAGGAGTGTCAGCGACCAAGCCGCCTGTGGCGGTTCGCCATGACGAGGAAAAATTTTTCCAGATAGCGCGGGCGGGGAAGGGGTAAGGGAGTAAAGGAG
>JADFGI010000239.1 GCA_022567815.1 Nitrospinota bacterium | reverse complement strand
TGATCTTCCCATATCAGATCATCATACTGTGGTTTAAAATAATTTGACGACACGCGCTAGTAGCCCGCTACGCGGGAAGCCCTAACCCAAGCCAAGAAGTATTGCACGGTGTGAGCAAACTCCCCCTCGGGGGAGCGAGGTTAGGGGAACATGCCGGGCGAATCCAGCGCGGTTTTTTCATCGATGCCGAGCATGATATTCATGTTTTGAATGGCCTGCCCGGCGGCTCCCTTCACCAGGTTGTCGATGGCGCTGGTGATAATGATCCGCCGGTTGCGCGAATCGATTTGCAGTCCGATGTCGCAAAAATTGGAAGACACGACATAATGAGTGTTGGCGAAGGTTCCCAGGTTTAATATTCGGACAAAAGGTTCGTTTTTATAAAACTCGCGATAATGTTTTCCCAGTTCTTCAAGTTCCATGTCTTTCGTCAGGTTGATGTAAATCGTGCTCAGCAGACCCCGCGTCATGGGCATCAGGTGAGGCGAAAAAGTGACCCGAATTTCACGCCCCGCAAGGGCGGAAATTTCCTGCTCGATTTCAGGGGTGTGGCGATGGGTTCCCAGAGCATAAGCTGAAACGGCTTCGTTGCATTCGGCGAATTGAGTGTTGATGGAGAGTTTTCGTCCTGCTCCGGAAACGCCTGATTTGGAATCGGCGATGATCGATTCAAGGTCCACCCAATCGGTTGCGACCAGTGGCGCCAGAGCCAATATAACGCTGGTGGGGTAACAGCCGGGATTGGCGACCAGTTTTGCGGATCGGATGCTCTTGCGATGCAGTTCCGGCAGGCCATAAACGGCTTTGTCGAGGGTTTCCTTTTGCTGGTGCGAAAAGGAGTACCATTGCTCAAACGTTTCTTGTGATTTCAGGCGGTAGTCGGCGCTGAGGTCGACCACCCGGCAACTCCCCTCAAGAAAATCCGGAACCTGGTTCATGGCGGTAGTGTGTGGCAACGCCAGAAACAAAATATCGCACTCATTGGCGATGGAGACGGTGAGGCTGGTAAACTGCAAGTCTGAAAAACCGCTAAAGGACGGAAAAACATCGGCAACCTTTTGGCCTTGATGCTTTTCGGAGGTGACAGTGGTTATTTCCACTTCCGGGTGTATTGTCAACAGACGGAGCAGTTCCAGTCCTGTGTACCCGCTTGCGCCTGCAATAGCAACTTTAACCATAGCGTTGTTGCCCCACTACGTGGGGAGGGGAAGAGAGGCTGACCCCGCTACGCAGGGAAGAAAAGAAGGCTACGTTCGCTACGTTCACCAGCCCTGAAAAATCCTAAACCCATCGGCACGCCAACACTGGGTCCAGCGTCACGCTGGCGGCGTGAGCAATTTTCCTCTCGCGGGAGCGAGCGGTACGCGGGTTTTTGGATTATCGCTTGGAGAATTGGAATTTTTTGCGAGCGCCGGGTTGACCGTATTTTTTCCGTTCCACTTCCCTTGCGTCCCTGGTGAGAAATCCCGCTCTTTTCAGGGGGATACGAAGATTGGGATCGGTTTCGGTAAGAGCCCGGGCGATTCCCAGCCGCACGGCGCCGGATTGGCCGGACAGGCCGCCGCCCATCACCGTGACTTTGATATCATAGGATTCAAGGGTTTCAGTTAAAACCAAAGGGCTTTTAACGTTGGTTTCCAGGCTGTCCCGGCGGAAGTACTCTTTCAGATCCCGTTTGTTGATGGAGATATTTCCCTCGCCGCGTTCCAACCATACTTTGGCGATGGATTCTTTTCGTTTTCCTGTGGCATAGAATTTTTCTTCAACTTCCATCAATCAGCTCCTAAAATTATCTGCAAATTTCATAGACGCATGGACCATAGACTGGTGTTATCCGTTATACCGTTACGGTTTCAGGTTTTTGCCCCACATGCGGGTGTTGTTCATTATCATAAATCCGGAAATTCAGGTGCAGGGACCGGCCCAGCCGGTTTTTCGGGAGCATTCCCACAATCGCTTTTTTGATCAGGTTCGAGGGGTTTTTGTCCCGAATTTCCTGCGCCGTGGCAGATTTGATTCCGCCCGGATAACCTGTATGGTGGTAATAAATTTTGTCGTTCCATTTTTTCCCGGTCAACCGGACTTTAGCGGCATTGATGATAATGACATTGTCGCCGGTGTCCACATGCGGGGTAAAAATGGGTTTGGTCTTCCCACGGATGATCGACGCGGCCTTGCTGGCAACGCGGCCCAAGACTTTATCGGCGGCGTCTATAATCACCCATTTTTTTTCAAAGTCGCCTTTTTTGGCGGAGTAGGTCTTCATGTTGATTCTGTCTTTCTGGTTCAAATTCTGCTTTGGGATAACAAACCGCTAATCTTATGAAAATCTTTATCTTCTGTCAATATATTTGTTGGCATAACTTCAAAAAACACGCGCAAGCCGCTTATAACGTGGTGGGTCTGCAAGGGGTTTAAAATATATTCTTTTTGGATGCACCCTTGGAGCTAAAACCAACGGGTTGACGGCTTTCTTTTTTTTACAAAATGGGTTATTTTATCCTCCCTGCGCCAGCCTGAGTGCTGAACCAAATATTGACGGACAATAGATTTATGGCTGATCGAATCCTGCGTTACCCCTTCGAGGCATGAAGTTAAAGGAGGGGGGTACCAACAGGGGCATAAAGGCAATGGATGGGATTCACAAGTGCTGGATTTTTTTTCGAGACATTTTCAGGGCCTCGCGTAGCGTCAGGCCCAAGCTTCCACCCCGTGTAACGGGGCGAGCGTCAGCCCCACTTTTCCGTCCCGCGTGGCGGGATGAATGACATGACAAAACCCAAATCGCCCGATATTGACTCCCCATCCCCCGCTGAACCAGCTTCCGCGCTAACTACGGATTTGGACCAGGGAATTGAAAGATCCCAAAAATATCTCCTGTCACGTCAATCCGCCGAGGGATTCTGGGTGGATGAGTTGGAAGGGAACGCCACCATAACGGCGGAACTCATCTTTTTCATGCACATGACGGAGAAGGTGGACGCCGAAAAGCAGGAGAAATTCGCCAATTATCTGCTCAAGATGCAACGTGAAGACGGGAGTTGGACGCTCTATTACGGCGGACCGTGCGACATCAATTCGACGGTGGAATGCTATATGGCGTTGAAGATGGCGGGGTATTCCCCGGACCACCCGGCGCTTAAGAAAGCGAAATCAGCGGTCCTGGCCAACGGCGGGATCAAAAAAACCCGTGTCTTCACCAAAATTTTTCTCGCGCTGTTTGGTCAGATTTCCTGGGACGTGCCTCCGGCGGTCCCGGTCGAGGTGGTCCTGCTTCCCAACGGATGCTGGATGAATATCTATGAAATTTCCAGTTGGTCGCGCGGGACGGTGGTTCCGCTGTCGGTGGTGTGCGCTCATAAACCGGTCCACAAACTGGAGCCAGGCCGCGATGTGCAGGAGTTGTTCACGGAAGAGGACGAGGACCGGGATCTGGGGTTTCATCCCGACGGCAATCTATTTTCCTCCTGGAGAAATTTTTTTATCCACCTGGACGGTTTTTTCAAGGTCCTCGGCAAGTCGTCCTGGAAACCCTTTCGCCGTTCAGCCTTGAAAAAAGCGGAAGCGTGGATTTTGTCCCACCAGGAGGATGAGGGCGATTTTGGCGGTATTCAGCCGGCCATGCTCAATTCCATGCTGGCCCTGCACTTTCTGGGATATGCGCACGATCATCCGGCAATGGTGAAGGGCATGGAAGCGGTGGACCGCTTCCTCATCGACCGTGGCGACCATATCGTTTTGCAGGCTTGTGTATCTCCCTTGTGGGATACGGCCATCGCCTGCAACGCTCTGCTGGATTCCGGGCTGAAGGAGGACCACCCGGCGCTGGTCAAGGCCGGGGAGTATATGGTGAAAAAGCAGGTTGTGAAACCGGGCGACTGGTCGGTGAAGAATCCGCATACGAAGCCTGGCGGTTGGCCGTTTGAGTTTTACAATGAACTGTATCCCGATACAGACGATACGGCGGAAATTTTAATCGCCCTGGACCGAATCGCTATTCCCGATCATCGTTGGAAACATAAAGAGTGCCAGCGGGCGTTGACCTGGCTGTTGAGTATGCAAAGCAAAAACGGCGGCTGGGGGGCCTTCGATCAGGACAATGATAAGAAAATCCTCAACGAGGTTCCTTTCGCGGACCACAAAGCCCTGCTCGACCAGCCGACGGTGGATGTATCCAGCCGCATCCTGTGGTGTCTGGGAAAACTGGGATTCAAAAGGGAACACCCGACAGTGCTAAGGGCTTTGGAGTTTGTGAAATCCAATCAGGAACCAGATGGCTGTTGGTGGGGCCGGTGGGGAGTCAACTATATTTACGGAACCTTTCTGGCCTTGAATGGTCTGCTCTTTATGGGGGAAGACATGAACCGCCCCAGTATCCGCAAGGCGGTGAATTGGCTGGAGAATTGTCAAAACGAGGACGGCGGCTGGGGCGAAACCTGCGAAAGTTATGCGAAACCTGAACTGCGCGGACAGGGTGTGAGCACCGCATCGCAAACCGCGTGGGCGATTTTGGGGTTGGTCGCTGGCGGAGAAGCTGAAAATCCCGCTACTAAAAAGGGAGTCGAATTTTTATTGCAAGGGCAGAACGAGGAAGGAACCTGGTATGAGGATGAGTTCACCGGGACGGGCTTCCCGGAGCATTTTTTCATCAAATACCATATGTATCAGCACTTTTTCCCACTGATGGCTTTATCTCGGTACCGAACCCCACTACGTGGGGAGGATAAGCCTGCTACGCAGGCGGGCTGACGCTCGCCCCACTACATGGGGAGGAAAAGTTTTAGGCTCCGCTCGCTACGCTCACGAGCCCTGAAAATCCATAATCCATAGCACGTTAATATTGGGTCCAGCGTCACGCTGGCGCCCTCCGCGTAGGAGAGGAGGAAAATCCCGCTAACCCCCTTTAAAAAGGGGGAACCTCCTCCCCCCGCCCCTCAGCAAGTGCAGGAACAAATGAGCTTCGGTGATGTTGGTGGCTTCGTGAACGCATTTCATGTTCTAAATCCGTTTGTTGAATAAAATAACCTGTCAATTGCTAAACAATGAAGGACCCTGCAACAAACTACAGGGTCCTTCATTTATTCTACTTGCAATAAAGTAACATATAGG
>JADFGI010000238.1 GCA_022567815.1 Nitrospinota bacterium | reverse complement strand
TTAGTATTTGTTCCAGCCATCAGGCTGGCCGTGCCAGTCGAATAGCGGATTCCTGTTTCCCTATTGGGGTTGCAAAATCTGCACATATTGGCATGAATGGACACATTTTGTCATCATATTCGTGGGGAATGGTAACAAATGGCGGGTTTGAATGTTCCTTGACCCAAGGTCATGCGGGAATGGGGAGGATACGCGGGGCAGAGGAAGCCGTTCCAGGTAGGTCAAAGCCATTCTACATAATATCAAAGCTCAGCTGAAACATAGTAGAAAGTGGACATTCCGATCAGCTTTTTGTCCCCTTTCAATACCATCAAATCAAAAACCAAAACAAAAGGGCCTGACTGTCCGCCAGGCCCTTTCAAATGTTTTTTCGCAGGCCGCTGATTTTATTGGCGACCGGGTTAGAAGCTATTCAGTTTTTCAATCTCGATAGGCCACTCCATGTGTTTCACCATCAGTGTCGATCTTGACCGTGACGCTCAGATCGGCGGCAGAAACCACAGCCAATTTGTTTTCATCCCGGATCGCCACGTAAATAGTTTTCCCATCCGAGCTGATAGCTATCATATCCGGACGCTTGCCTATGGGCGCGGTTTTAACGATTTTCCGGCTGGCGGTGTCGATCATCGCAATCTGGCCCAGACCCCGTTGCCCGACATAGGCGGTTTTCCCGTCTGGGCTGACTACCAGGCCATGTGGTTCACCCGACACATCGATCGAAGCTTCCACCGCACCGGTCTGCGGATTCATCAATAACAATTTATTGTCCGCTGGAGCGGTCAGCCAGAACAGGCTCCAGTCTTCAGTAGGTTTGATGGCCATGGCGCCTTTGGCGCCCGGCAGAGTCTTGGTGATTTTGCGGGTTTTCACATCAATGACTGAAATATTTGCATCACCCGCGTTGACCACGTACACCGTACTTCCGTCGGGAGAAAATACAGCCGTGATGGCTTTTTTCCCGGTGGACATGGTATGAATGGCTTTTTTCGAAGCAACGTCGATAAAGGTGATATTTCCCGCTCCAACGTTGCACGAGATGGCGATCTTTCCATCAGGGGATACTGCCACATCGTGGGCCTTGGTATCCGTCACCACATCGGCCAACTTCTCTTTCGACACAGCGTCTATGATGGTTATGCTGTTGGTCCCCAAGTTGGCTATGAAGGCCAGCTTGCCATCCGGACTGAACGTGACATTATGAGCTCCGGCGCCAGTAGCAATCGTCTTGACGACCTTATTAGAACCGGTATCAATAATCTGGACATTGGCGCCCTTCATATTAGCGACCCATACTTCACCCGCGGTGCTCTGGCTGACCGGCAACGTCCCAGAAAGGAAAAGAACCGTAAAGATGGAAACCGTAAATATTTTCCATGGCTGCCGCTTTTGCCCATAAGGGTCATTTAATTTCTTTCCGATGGGATTAATAGTTTTGATTTTATCTCCGTACATTTTTTGCCTCCAGGGAAAATAAATAGTAGATGACTTTCAATTATTATTTTGTAGAGATTAAAATAGTATTCCTTTTTATCAGGGATTCCCATTTAACCGCCAATATTCCTAAAAATTTGCCTTAATAAAAAAACTCCTCTTGAGACCAAAATTTTTGTTTGGATTTGCCACGGATTCTAACATTTTTTTATTCTCTTGTGAATGAAAGCCGTTTTGATGAAATCTCAATCCCATTGTTTCCTTAGCTCATCTATGCTACAAAAGATGGGTCAGTAAACAGAGTTTTAGCGGAGGATCCCCAGTGGCAGGGCTGTTGAGACCGGCTGTATTTCTAAAAAAGGGAGACCGCAGACCAAAAACTTCCAAAAAATAACAATTTTAAAAGTCCCTAATTACAATACCGTGTGGGTTAAAGAAGCGTTCAGAGATTACTACAAGCCAAAACTTCGGCGGAAATTGAAGCGGGACCCGACCCAGGAGGAATTGGACGAGCGTTTCGAGGAGATTCTCAGTCAGGTGAACTGCACTCTTTTGGCGGGAGTCAATGAAGGTGTGGGCATCTATTTTTATGAGATCGCCAAATTTACCCTTGAAGAGTTCAAGCAGTTCCGCGACCAGCCGGAGGCCTTTTTGTTCGAGCGGTTTGGCGGCGGCAATTTCAAGTTGAATTTTTATGAGGGTCCCTCGTTTATTGTTTGCGTCAATTTCAAACCGGAGGGAGAGCCCAAGTGGGAGCATTTGTTGCTCCGTAATGCGCGGAAAATAGAGGGCTGATCCCGCCACGCCGGAGGAAGACCCCACTACGTGGGGGAGAAGCTTGGGCCTGACGCTACGCGAGGCCCTGAATCCTCTGGATAAAAATTATTGCATAATGGAAGAGTCAGCCATAAACCCATTGTACGTAAGTATTTGGTCCAGCCCCCAGGCTGGCGCACGTTAATTTTAGCTCCAAAGCTACCTTGGCCAGCGTCACGCTGGCCAATTTTCCAGTTTATCCATGAATCAATCCTTAGTAATACCCAAATTTGAAAATCTTGAATTTACCGACAAAATAAAGTCCGTTGCGGCACGGTTGAAGGACCCCTCAGCCCAGATGACGGTGGAAGGATTTTCCGGAGCTTCGCGTGCCTTATTCCTGGCGCAACTGAAAAAAAATCTCCGGCGTCCCATAGTTGTGCTCACTGCCGACCAAAATACAGGTGAGGCCCTTTTGGGCGATTTGAAATATTTTTTCCGCCACGAAAAAATCCGCGACATTCCCCAATTTTTCCCCACCTGGGAAACATTGCCTTACGAACATCTTTCGCCGTTGACCGAGGTTTCAGGTGAGCGGCTGTTTATTCTCGACCAACTCATGCACGGAAAATGCCCATTTTTGGTGGTCCCGGTCGAGGCTGCCATGCAATGCGTGGTTCCGAAATCCGTCCTCAGAAAGCAGGTTTTCCCGCTCAAAAAGGGAGATTCCCTGGAGCGGGAATTTTTGGAAGCCTGCCTGGTGGACAATGGATACACTCGCGTTCACATGGTGGAAGGACGCGGCGATTTCAGCGTTCGCGGCGATATTGTGGATATGTTTCAGGCCGCATACTCGAATCCCATTCGAGTTGAATTTTTCGGCGATCAGGTGGAGTCTTTGAGAGAGTTCGATATCAACTCTCAAGTTTCCATCCGGGAAATCGAGGAAACAAAAATTCTCCCCGTCCGGGAGATCACGCTGACCCCGGAAGAGATCGAGCGCGCCGTGAAAAATATACAGGCTTTCGCCAGTAAAAACGATTTCGACCGGGTTCAACTCAAGGAAGTGGTGGACCGGATAGAACATTTGGGCGGGTTTGCAGGAGTCGAGCGTCTGTCCCCCTTCTTTTATCCGGAGAAGGAAAATCTGTTCGATTATCTTTCAGAGGAAACCCTGGTGGCAGTGGACGAGGTTGATGTGGTCCTCGCCAAATGCGATCAATACGAACAGCTCATACAAACCGAGTACGAGAACGCTCTTGATAATGGAGAAATCGCGGCACCCCCCGAGGATTTCTATTTGACCGTGGAGGATGTTAAATCCCGTTTGTCCTCGGCCAGATCGCTTTCCATGAATTCCCTCAAATTATCGGATGGCGACTCCCCCAATGTGGCCCAATTTGACATCCACCCGATTCCACTTCTGCGAGGCAAATTTGATTCGCTGGCGGAGTACGCCCTTAAATGGGAAGAAGAGGGGATGAAGGCCGTCATAGTCGCCCCGACAAAGGGGCAGGTGAGAAGGGTTCATCAATTGCTGGAAGAATATGGACTGGAAATGGGAGTGGACAAGGGCTTGATAAGCTCTGGATTTCAAATCCGTGGCATGGGCAAACTCTTTGTCGCCGAAAGCGAAATTTTTGGCCGCTCGCACAAACATCGGTACCGCAGAAAACCTAAGTCCCAAAGTTTCCAACGCGGATTCAAGGACCTTAGGCCCAATGATTTTTTGGTCCACGTTGATTACGGGATCGGACAATATTTGGGGACAAAGGAGTTGCAAACCGGCGTAGGCGGCGGCGAGTTCCTGGAAATCCTTTATGCCGATGACGAAAAATTATACATTCCCATGGATGGCTTGGCATACATCCAGAAATACATGGGAGCTGGCGAGGCCAATCCGCCTCTCAGCAAAATGGGAAGCATCAGTTGGAGACGGCAAAAATCGCGGGCGAAAAAAGCCATTCAGGAAATGGCGGAAGACCTGCTCAAACTATACGCGACCCGGAAGATAACCGAAAGAACCTCATTTTCTGGAAATTCTATCGCGATAGAGGAGTTTGCCGATTCTTTTGAGTTTGAAGAGACCGAAGATCAGTTAAAAGCCATCGATGAGATTGAAGAGGATCTCGAACAAAATAAACCCATGGACCGCCTGGTCTGCGGTGATGTGGGGTACGGAAAGACGGAAGTGGCGATGCGGGCGGCTTTCAAGGTGGTCATGGAGAAAAAGCAGGTTGCGGTCCTGGTTCCCACCACTATTCTCGCTCAGCAACACCTGAACACCTTCCAGGAACGGTTCCGCAACTATCCCGTCAATATCGAGCAGGTGAGCCGGTTTCGCACTCCCAAAGAGCAAAAGGAAATCCTCGCCAAATTGAAGACAGGGGAAGTGGATATTCTTATCGGCACCCACCGTCTGCTTTCCAAAGACGTCAAGTTTGCCGACCTCGGCCTTATCATCGTCGATGAAGAACAGAGGTTTGGCGTCAAGCACAAGGAAAAGCTGAAAAAACTACGCGCTGAGGTGGACATTCTCACCCTGACCGCCACCCCCATCCCGCGAACCTTGCACTTTTCCCTGATGGGCGTGAGGGACCTGAGCGTTATCGAGACCCCTCCCAGCGACCGGCTTGCGGTGAAAACTTTCGTCCGGAAATTCGACGAGAAAATTATCCGCGAGGCCATTCTCAGAGAGCTGGACAGGGGAGGGCAAATCTTTTTCGTGCATAACAAAATCCACAGTATTTTGTCCATTAAGGAATTGCTCCTCAAAATAGTTCCCCAGGTTCGGATCGGCGTCGCTCATGGCCAGTTACGCGAGCATCAACTCGAAAAGATCATGACAAAATTCACGTAGTAAAGATGATTGACTTCGAAGTGGTCGATGGTGTGGTTACTACACCCCTGCCAATAGAGCCGACAGCGGTGATGAC
>JADFGI010000004.1 GCA_022567815.1 Nitrospinota bacterium | reverse complement strand
CAGACGCAATCCCGGCGTTACCGGCCAATTTTTATTTAATCATGGAGGCGATCAACGATCCTGAATCCAATGTTCAGCACATCGGAGATTTAATTTCAAGAGATGTCGGTTTGACAACCAAGCTTTTAAGACTGGTGAATAGCGCTTATTTTGGGCTTTCGACCAAAGTGGCCACCATTTCCCATTCCCTGAACATCCTTGGATTAAGTCCGCTTGGCAATCTTGTCCTTGCCTCCACACTAATGTCTCAATTAAAGGGTATTCCAGAATATTTCGTCACAAAGGAATCTTTTTGGTCGCACAGCGTAGCCTGCGGCATCGCCGCCAGGGAAATAAGCGTGCTGAAATCATTGGGAAATGGAGAACTGCTTTATATCGCGGGAATGATTCATGATATTGGTTCCCTGGTCATTTATAAGGAATATCCGGAAAAAGCGAAAATAGCCCTTACCCAATGTAATGAATGGGGACAAAATTTAATTGACTCGGAAAAAAGCGCCCTGGGTTTTGATCATGCACAAGTGGGGAGTGCATTGATAGAGAAATGGAAGCTTCCTGAAGTTTTTCAAGAAACCACGGAATATCATCATCAGCCTTTAAATGCTCCCTTCTACAAGGAAGAAACAGCGATCGTGTATTTGGCAGACTATATTGTCCAGTGCAACCAGCTGGGAAGCAGCGGAGAAATTAAAAGTCCCGATTTGGATCTGGAAGTTCTGAAGATTCTTGGATTGCCTATAAAAATTCTTCCCTGGATTTCAGAAAGAACGAAAACAAGTTTTGAGGAAGTATATAAAATTCTGGCTGAATAAGACCCTGGCTAGCCTCTTTCCTAAAGAAATCTTAAAATTTACCGAGAGAATAAATCAATCATGGGCAATGAAAAAACGGATTTAAGGGGTATGAAAGTTCTCATTGTGGACGATACCGCCGTAAATATTGATGTCTTGCGTCAAACCCTGGCACCGGAGGGATATGAAATTTCTGTGGCTACCAGTGGAGAGCAAGCACTGAAGATTGCTCCCCGATTTGTTCCGGATTTGATTCTGCTGGATATCATGATGCCTGGTATCGATGGATTCGAAACTTGCCGCCAATTAAAATGTAATGATTCGACCAAAGAAATTCCCGTCATTTTTATTTCAGCGAAAAATGAAACCGACGATATTGTTAAAGGGTTTTCCCTTGGTGGAGTGGATTACATTGTAAAACCCATTAAACAAGCCGAGGTTTTAGCCAGGGTTGAAACCCATCTGCAATTGCAATATCTAAAAAAAGAGCAGGAAAAATCTAAATTGGAAGTGATAAAGAAAAACCATCAATTGCAAGAATCAATGGAAAAACTCAAATCCACCCAGGAGCAAATGATCCAATCCGAAAAATGGGCCAGCCTTGGATGCTTGACCTCCGGAATTTGCCATGAGGTATTAAATCCCATAAATATTATCTCCTGTCACACTCAGGCTTTGGCCATGGAACGGGAAAATGACTCCGAATTAATTAAAGACCTGGATTCAATTCAGGAAGAGATCCAAAAAATCGAGAGGATTATTGAAAAACTTGAGCATTTTGTCAATCAGGAAGGGCTTGTTTTGACCAAGAATGATATCAATAGTCAATTAACCACAATTCTGGATGATCTTGATAAGGAAGGCAGGTTCAAACGAATTTCGGTGATTCGAGAATTTAATTTAGATTTACCCAAAATCGGTTTTGATAGAAAACTCCTTCGTCAGGTGTTTCAAAATATTTTTCACAATGCCATTTGTGCCATGAATCAGGAGGGAACCCTGACGATAAAAACTGAAGAATCATCGAAGGAAATTAATATTAATTCAAAATCCCCTTCATCAAATATAAGAGAAGAAAATTTTGTACGCATTACAGTTTCAGACACAGGGCATGGAATCGAAAAGGGTCAATTGTCGAAAATCTTCAACCCCTTTTTCACCACTAAGCCACCGGGTCAAGGGATCGGTTTAGGATTGTCCGTTTGCTATTCCATCATTCAAAAACACGGTGGAATCATTAAGGCTGAATCCGATGGAAGCGCAGGGGCCAAATTCGTTCTCTATCTTCCGATGATTTCAATAGCGCCGGTGGGATAATTTTTGGAAACCCCTCATTATCCACATCCCCTTTTAAAATAATCCATGTAAAACCTTACCTTGTTTTGAGAGGTTGGCTCAAAGACCATGTTGAATTTTTCGAGGCGACCTAAAAGGTCATGAATTCATCAAAAGTTTATTCTTCGGCAGGTCCCATGTGTGCTATGAATGCACATGTAATATGGTTTGAATTTAGGGATTGATAGCGCATGAATGAGACTCCAAAATCCCCTGAGGGGTATGCCAGGGACGACTGGCAGAAACACTATGACAATGATGATTTGCAGTGGGATTTGGGCCAGGTGGCCCCGCCTTTCATCCGGTTGTGGGAAGAAAATAAGCTTCCGAAGGGTAAGGCTATCATTCCCGGTTGCGGGCAGGGACATGAGGTCCTGTTTCTAGCCGGGAAAGGGTTACAGGTCACTGGATTGGATTATGCTCCCGGAGCGGTGGATATATTGTCACGCTCTCTTGAAGAAAAAAAATTGCAGGCCAATGTCCTGCATCAGGATTTTTTCCAACTGGACGAAAATCATAACGCCCAATACGACTTAATGCTGGAGCAAGCGTTTTTCTGCGCCATTCACCCCTCCCGGCGTTTCGCCTATGTGGAAACCGCGACGCGGATATTAAAAAAAGGCGGATTGCTGGTCGCCCTTTTTTATGAAACCGGTGAAAAGGGAGGTCCCCCTTTCAATACCACGCCATCCGATATTCTCGATCACTTTTCCGATGATTTTCACATTGAAACTTTGGAAAAGACTCCCCATTCCGTCGAAAAACGAAAAGATAAGGAACTGCTGGGACTGCTCAGGAAAAAATAATCCCCGTTACACGGGGAGCCAGCGTGACGCTGGACCCAGTGTTAACGTGCAGTGGTTAATGGCGGACGTTCGCTTTGCTTGTGATATCCTCTTCATCAGCTTTCATGCCCAAAGGGTACGCTATGGTCACGAGCCCCAAATAAACATTTCATGGCGTGAGCAATCTCGCCCTCCGCGGAGGAGCCAGCGTCACGCTGGTGGCCGGAGACATTCCGCCCGGTCATTTTTTGCCGAGTTGATTTCCCTGGAAATCGCGATCCGCTCCATCTGGTCTGCTGGGAAGGAGGTCAGCAAAGATTGAAGAGCTTTTGCTTCTGAGGATACGTTGAGCCAGGTGTTATAATTTTCAGGGTACAATATGACCGGCATGCGATGATGGATGGGTTGCACAAGAGAATTGCAGTCGGTGGTGATGATCGAGAAAGTCCATAAAAGCCCGTCGTCTTTTTTCCACTCCGACCAGATGCCCGCAAAAGCGAACAGCGCATTATTTTGCAATGTAATATAATGGGGTTGCTTCCCTCCTTCAGTATTTTCCCATTCAATGAATCCATCGGCGGGAACGAGGCATCGTTTGGTTTTGAAGGAATTTTTGAAGCTGGGTTTTTCCTGAATCGTTTCCGCTCTGGCGTTGATCATTCGGGAGCCCATTTTTTCATCCTTGGACCAGGGGGGGATCAATCCCCAGCGCATGAGGAGTAATTCACGCTTGCCTTCCCTGAGCATGACAACTGGCGCTTGCTGTGTGGGCGCAATGTTATATCGTTTTTTGTGAGAAACCTTGGGCTCCATGAAGGCAAAATGCGATTGAATGGTTTTTGCCGGTTTGGTTAAGGTATAGCGTCCGCACATGTTATAAAAAGGATTCGGTGTTATTGGAAAATCGGGGCCAACCCGGTAGTATGGATAGGATTATAAGTGGGATGAATCTTCTTTTCATTTTTAAATTAGCGATATGAAAAATAACAAAAAAACCTATACAGGAATTTTCAGAGACGGCGGGGCGGGGAAGTTCGCAAAACGCCGGTTCCGCGAACGGCGTAAAAAATTGATGGAACGCGAAAACAAGTTGATGGCGATCACCGGGGTCCCGTATGGACCGGAAGGAAAAACGGTGTGGTCTTATGCCTATTGTCCGACTTTTCAGGAACCCTCATTAATGTATTTGACAGGAATCAACCAGTCTGAGGTGGTTTTACTTCTGGACCCGAATTCCAGGGAATCGGATGAAATACTGTTCGTGGCTGAGAAGGATTTAAAGCTGGAGTTTTGGAATGGCATCCGGTTTGGGGTAGGCGATGAAAAAAGCGTTCGGGAAGTCCAAAAGGTAACCGGCATCCAGGATGTCCGGGATATTCGCGACTTAAAAAATGTTCTGCAAGAGCGGTTCCTGAAACAGAAAAAGAAACAGCTGGGCACTTTTTGGGTAGAGGGAGTTAAAAACGGCAAGAGGACGGAAATCAAGACCGATCATAATTGGGACTTCAAGAGCAAATTATCCCGCTGGGTCCGTACCTGGAATTCATCCGGCAAGAGCCTGTCCGGCCTTAGCCTGGTTAATATCATGGAAAATCATTTTGACCTGCGCCTGCCTTTGGACGAATACGATGTGGCCAACACGCAAAAGGCCAGTGATGTGACAGGAAGCGCGTTTAAAACCACTTTGAGGAACTTCCGTGGATTTCGCAATGAATTCCAGGTTCAGGGCTTTATAGAAGGGCAGATGCTGATGAATTCGCCGTATGGACTCAGTTTCCCCTCCATCGTCGCTTCCGGGAGCAATGCCACGATTCTGCATTATATGAAGAACGACGATGCTTTTGCCCGCAACGAACTGGTGCTGATAGATTTCGGAGTCCGCTGGATGACCATGCACGCGGATATTTCACGAACGGTCCCGGCCTCCGGCCGGTTCAATCCGTTGCAGAAAATGCTTTATGAAATTGTTCTGAAGGCGCAGAAGGCCGTGCAACGAAAAGCCAAAGCGGGTGTGACGATTGATGTTCTGAACGATTGTTGCTGGGGCTCCATCAATTCTGACCTGGATAATATTTTTCGCAAGGCCGGGGGAAAATGCAAACTCAAGTATAAATCCCGACCGCATGGAGTCAGCCACCTGATAGGTGAGCAGGAACACGATGGCGACCCTTTCCGCAATTACCTCAGCGAACCCATGAAACCGGGATGGCTGATAAGCAATGAACCGGGACTCTACGGGGCGTTTCGCATCCAACTGAACGGAAAAACTTATGATGAGGAAATCGGCATCCGAATTGAGGATAATCTGCTCATCACCGAAACCGGTTGCGGGAATATGTCGCGAAAAATTCCTAAATCCGTCGCGGAAATCGAACGGCTGATGCTCGCCCCGTTACACGGGGAAGAAAAGCCTGCTACGCAGGAGGGCTGACGCTCACTTCGTTCACGAGCCCTGAAAAGCTATAAATCCATTGCACGTTAATACTGGGTCCAGCGTCACGCTGGCGCGGGGAAGAAAAGCCTGCTACGCAGGAGGGCTGACGCTACGCGAGGCCCTGAAAATACCTTCTTGAAAACAAACAAGGGGTACACCAGTCCCGAATAAACTAAAACCCCATTATCTGGCGTGAGCAAGTTCGCCCTCCGCGGAGGAGCCAGCGTCACGCTGGCGCTTTATATTCCCTTGAGAACTTCAATTACTTCATCAACGTGTCCCTTGACTCTCACCTTGGGAAATATTTTGCGGATCACGCCTTTTTTGTCGATGATGAAGGTGCTTCGGACGATTCCCATAAACGTTTTTCCGTAGAGTTTTTTCTCCTGCCAGACGCCAAATTTGTTCACCACCTTTTGGTCGGCGTCGGAAATCAGATCGAAGGGAAGGCCATATTTGTCGATGAATTTTTGGTGTCGTGCGGGCGAGTCCAGGCTGATTCCCAGAATAACCGTATCTTTGAATTTTTTAAAATTGTCTTTAAAATCGCAGGCTTCGGTGGTGCACCCTGGAGTCATATCCTTAGGGTAAAAATAAAGGACGACGTTTTTTTTATCCCTGAAGGCGCTTAATTTAACCTTGTTTTCGTTTTGATCGACAGCGTTAAAATCCGGCGCCTTATTCCCTTCCTTAAGCATAAAACATTCTTCCTTATTAGCATTTGGCTGGTTTATTCCCCAAGTTTTTTCAAAAGCGCGGCGGCTTTATCATGCACCGCGTTGATCCGCTCCAGAATTTTTTTGGGAGGCGTACGGTCTGGTTTCATATTGAATACCCTTCTACCATCGCCGATCAGGTCGCTGATTTCATCATAAAGAGCGATGGTAGGGGTTTTCCCATCCTCGCACATTTCTTCGAAAATGCTGACAGTGCGTCTTATTTTGCCATCGGCCTGCAATCCTAGAACCGATTTGTCTTTCAGGCCGACGGTTTTTTCCATGATTCCCCACAACCCGCCCCTTGCATGAATGACATCGAAGCTTCTTATCAGATCTTTTTTCCCCTCCTTACACAGTTCAGCCGCAGAAACGGTTGTGGGACTGTATATCGAGAAGAAGATGACCACAAATGATAGGGTAAAAAAATTTATGGGTTTCCAATTGATCCTCGAGTGTGAGCCGTGTTCAAACATTTAAGGTTCTCCTTGTGCTGGATTTGCTCCTTTGGGATAAAGGAATGAAGGGAATTCATGGAAAATTTCATATATTACCAAGGTAACAATAAAGGAAATTTAATGTCAAACTTTATATTGAATGTATTTGTGGAGGAAGGCTTTGTTGGATTTGAGATAGAACTATCAATGGTTTCGGTCAGGCGATATGAGTCCAATTGGTCCTACTGTAGCAATTCCTTAAACTCCTTGTTTTCTTTAAGAGTTTTAAAGGCCGGGTCGGATTGAATCTGACCTTTTATCGCCGGATTTTTCTGGACGATCCATTTCAGGTTTTTTAATCCTCCATCCAGGTCGCCATGTTTGACGTAGGCCTGGGCGAGCAGAAATCGATGCGCCAAAATTTGATCGTGGCCAGGATGGGTTACAAGCAGTCGCTCTAAAATAGAAATGGCGCGGCCATTTTTCCCGGATTTGTAATAAGCAGTCGCAGTGTTCAGCATGCTTTCCAGGTGTTGAGGGTCCATGCGTATCACCATGGAATAGATGGCGATGGCGCGATCATACATTTTGTAATGGGCGAAAATCTCCCCTTGTCTATTCAGCGCATTTGTGGGTTTGAAAAAGATCTCGTTGGGATCCTGGAGAGCAAGGTTGGCGGTGGAAAGTTCCGGAAATTGCGCCAGACTGATTTTGGCAAGGTTTCCGGGATCACCGAGAGGTTGAGCTTTTTCATAGAACTCGCGGGCTTCCAGCAATTTCCCCTGAATGATCCGAATGTCTCCCAGTTTTTGGTAAGCCTTCGCCTGCAATAGATCATTGTCTTTCACCAACTCAAGGAAATGGCGAATGGTTTTTTCTCCAGTGTCGAGACGAAATAGAAAGGTACACATCCCAATCAGGATTTCCTGAATTTTCAAGTCATCGGGCTTGAGACGGGCCGCGGTTTGGATTTCGATCAGGGACAACCCAAATTGGCCCGATTGATACATGGATTGCGATCGGCTCAAATGATATACATGCGGGACGATTTTCAGGGAAAGTTTGTCCGCGGCGTTTTTATCGACGTAATCCAGGAGAAGTTTTGCGGAATCAACTTTGGGATGCACCCGCCGGGTTTCCAAAACCTGGTAGATATATTTTTTTGCCTTTTCGGACTTCTTCTGAACCGTGTATAAATAGGCGGCCTCATAAGCCGCATCGATGTTCTGCGGATCGAGGGACAGGGTCTCAAGAAAATATTTTTCCGCATCCTCCACCTTATTCAAATAATTGGAGGCCATTCCAGATTCCAAAGGGTATTGCGGGTTTTTGGGATCCAGTTTTGCGGCGATCTGCAATTCTTTCAGAGCCTTTTGCATTTTCCCTTGAATGGCCAGGGTTTGGGCATACTCGTAATGGACTTCGGGGGCTTCCAGATTCCTTTCCACGGCGACCAGACAGGCCTGCTCAGAAAGGATACTATTTCCCAGGTTCCGGTAAACCTGGCAAAATCCGAAATGGATTGCGGGGTGAGGAGATTGAGGAATGCCGGGTTTTTGCTTTGGCCGCCCCTGGAAAAATAACTGAAGGGCTTGTTTGTAATTTCCCTGCTCATTGGCTATGAAACCTTTTAAAATGACAGGCGTACTTATATTGGCAACGGTTTGGATTTTTTTATCAAGGAGGGCTATGGCCTCATCAAATTTTTTCTCTTTCACGAGATCGGCGACGGTTTGGTAATCGGGATCTTTATGTTCATCCGACAGGGTAGGGTCCCAATGGGTAAGGGACTTTCCCGGATAAGTGGCATGGGAAACCGGAAGGAAAAAAGATAAACTGAATAATACGGCGAATGTGAATAAACAGGCGCGTTTCATATTTATGAGACTTTCTGAAAAATGGGATGTCCTATGGATTAATGAGGCGGATGGCCCTGACCGCCCGCCGGGCTTTTTTTCTTTTTGAACTGTTGAAACGTTTTCCGTCGTTGAAAACCACGCCAAACGCATTGTAAATACCATTGGTTTCAGACGTCCAAAGCGTACCGCTCCCTTCCTTGGCAAAAATGGGATCCATGTGTATCTTCATTTCGCTTCCCACTTGCTGGCTGTTAAGTTTGTCTGCTTCGTACAAGGTGGTCAGTTCTTCAATTGTCGGGAGCCGCCAATCCAGAAAATCTGCAAACCTCTCCTGATTGAGTTCTTCAATATAATCCGACGCCTCAAACCAACTCAACCAGTGACCTTTGTACTGGTAAGAATCTTCTTTCATCCACATGTATCCGGTCTTTGTGTCGGTGATGGTTGCGTCGCCGTTGTCGATGAATCGTTTGTCTTGGGAATAAATGACGGGGTCTCCTGAAACCTGCCCGGTAAAGACCATTGCCAAAACTATCAGAGCAACAAGGAAAATAAATGAAGACCGCAGACCGCAGACCGCAGACCGGAGACGATAAAAAATACCCAACCCTCTGCAGTGAAGAAACCTTTGCAAAAGTATTAATCCCCTCATCCCAACCTTCTCCCCAGAGGGGAGAAGGGGCTTCCTCCTCTCCTCTAAGGAGGAGAGGATTGAGGTGAGGAGGGATTTAAATCTTAACCGAGTTATACAAAGCTCTCTTCGTTGAAAGGGGAGCCCATATTTGATCCATCTTTGTTTATCTGTGTTCATCTGTGGTTCCAAAACTATTGCTGAGTGAGTTTGTCTTTTAGCAATTGGTTGACCAGTGCCGGGTTGGCCTGGCCTTTGCTGGCTTTCATGACCTGACCAACAAAATATCCGAAAAGTTTCTCTTTGCCGTTCCGATAACCTTCCAGTTGTTGCGGATTGGCGGTCAGAACGTCATCGATCATCTTGTCAATCGCCGAGCTGTCCGAAATTTGCGCCATTCCCTTTTGTTTCACGATCTCTTCCGCCGGTTTGCCTGTTTGATACATTTCCTCAAAAACCGTTTTCGCCATCTTGCCGCTGATGGTTCCCTTGTCGATCAATTTCAAAAGATCGGTCAGGGAGCCGGGAGTTACCGGACAATCCTGGATTTCCCGATCATCATTTTTCAATTCGTGTAACAGGTCGCCCATGATCCAGTTACTGATGGTTTTTGGCTGGGGATGAAGGGAGACACATTCTTCAAAGTAGTTTGCCAACGGCTGGGAAGCCGTTAAAACCCCCGCATCGTATTCCGGGATATCGTGTTCGGTCACAAACCGTTTCCTATTTTGTTCCGGCAGTTCGGGGATGGTTTTCCGGATGCGTTCAATCCACTCCGTATCCATCGTCAGCCGTACCAGGTCCGGTTCTGGGAAATAGCGGTAGTCGTGAGCCTCTTCCTTGGAACGCATGGAGCGGGTCACGCCCTGGTCGGAATCGTAGAGCCGGGTTTCCTGGATAACTTTGTCGCCCTGATCCAAAACCTGGGTCTGCCGTTCCACCTCGTATTCTATAGCCCTTTGCACGAAACGGAATGAGTTCAGGTTTTTAAGTTCCGTCCGGGTTCCAAATTCTTTTTGCCCGATGGGGCGTAGGGAGATATTGGCGTCGCAGCGCAGACTGCCTTCCTCCATATTGCAATCGCTCACCGCCGTGTATTCGAGGATGGCCTTCAGCTGGCTCAAATATTCTCTGGCTTCTTCGGGTGACCGGATTTCCGGTTCGCTGACGATTTCAATGAGGGGGATTCCCGTACGGTTCAGATCCACGTAGCTCTTTCCCTGGTCCTCATTTTCCCCGTGGACCAGTTTCCCCGCGTCTTCTTCCATGTGGATGCGCGTTATGCCGATGCGTTTTTTCACGCCTGCAACGTCAATGTTGATGTGGCCGTGTTCTCCAATGGGGAGGTTGAGTTGGGTTATCTGGTAACCTTTGGGCAGATCGGGATAAAAATAATTTTTTCGGTCGAATGTGTTGCATGGATTGATTTGGCAATGAGTTGCCAGACAGGCCTGCATGGCAAACTCGACCGCTTTTTTGTTCAAGACCGGCAGAACACCCGGCATGCCCAAACAGATGGGGCAGGTGTTTTCGTTGGCGGGCCGGCCAAACTCCGTCGAGCAGGAGCAGAATATTTTGGTTTGGGTCTTCAATTGGACATGAACTTCCAGTCCAATAACGGTTTCATATTTCATTTAGGGGCATCACGAAAAATTCAACTTGGACAATGAGCCAATCCCCGCTACGCGGGAGGAAAAGCTCAGGATGAAAAATCGGCACGACGCAGGATTCAGTCAGCCAATAAATCCACCGCACGTTAACACTGGGTCCAGCGTCACGCTGGCGCGGGGGGCAAGTTTAAGACTACGCTCACTTCGTTCACCAGCCCCGAAGAAAAATTCAGCACCATGCAGAATTCAGTCAGCTATAAATCCATAGCGCGTTAATATTTGATCCAGCCCTAGGCTGGTCACGCTGGTGGTTGATGGCGGTAATGCATTGTAATGTCCCGGCTGAAAGCAGTCAACCCCCTTGCTTATAAAGCCGTATACCCGCCATCGACAGGAAGAATGGCGCCAGTGACAAAGGAAGATTCTTCGCTGGCGAGGAACAGACAAGCCTGCGCAACATCCTCCGGCTGGCCAAACCGGCCTATCGGATAATTTTTACTCCATTCCTGCATCAAATCCTTATCGTTCATGAGCTCCTCGGTCATTTCGGTGGCGATGAGGCCGGGGCAGATGGCATTGGAACGGATACCCAAAGAACCATATTCAACGGCGAGGGACCGGCTGAACTGGTTCAACGCGCCTTTGGATACATTATACGCCGCTGTGTTGGGCACGGCGACGAGGCCAAGAATCGAACTGATATGGACGATATTGCCGGATTTCTGCCGGATCATGTGGGGCAGAACTGCGCGCGTTAATTTAAAAACACTGGTCATATTTGTGTCAAGGGCTGTATCCCAATCATTGTCCTTCATCTCATGCAGGGGAGAGCCGGTAAAAATTCCTGCGTTGTTGACCAGAATATCGACCCTTCCATAGGTGTTGATAGTGGTTTCCACCAGCCTTCGGATATCCTCATTGCGGGTGATATCTCCCGGAACGGCCAGCACATGTTCGCCGATTTCCCTGACTGCGTCTTCCAACCGGTTTTTTCTTCTGCCGAAAATCACCACTTTTGCACCTTCCTGGCAGAATAACCGGGCACAGCTCAATCCTATCCCCGTGCCCCCTCCGGTAATGATGGCGATTTTATTTTCCAGCCGCATCGTTGTTTCCTAAGTTTTTGATCTCTAACGCAACGTATGTATAATGGTTGCGTCCCACCAGTGGGTTTTATTCCCCGTGGCTTGCCACGGCTTTAAAATGAAAACTCTTGTCGGATACCCGTCTACTTGCGGCAGGGTCGTTCATTGAGTAAACATACTGAAAACCAAAGGGTGAAATATAGCATATAATCTATCCTGCCGGAACAAAACAGATGGAATTTCCTTTGTCTAATTAAACGGTTGGGTTAATAATATCATGAAGATTGTTTATTATGTATTTGGGGCTTTTATGGGCTTTGGTTGCGGGAGCATCCTCAACCTTGTTTTTTACTGGTTGGCTCAATCGGGAGTCCGTTTCGCGGAATACTTAATAAAAAATTTCGGCTGGTTTGGCCGGTTTGTTCTGGAAATGATCGATTTCCTGCCGTTCTTCGGAGCCGCGCTGGGGATCATTTTGGTCAAAATTATGTTTGGTAATGAACTGGACCGGAGGCAAGGATAAACCCCACTACGTGGGGAGGATAAATTTAAGGCTCCGTTCGCTATGCTCACGAGCCCCGGAAAACCTATGGATTACCGAGAAACTATTAATTTTTCATAAACCCATGGCACGTTAACACTGGGTCCAGCGGCTACGCTGGCTGGTGGTTCCATCAATCTGTTTTTTTTATCAGGAAAATTAGAATGCCAAAAAAGTTCAACGAAAATCTGGTCAAAGCGATGGAAGCCACGCAGGATGCGGTGAAAATCTGCAAGCAGGCGATGGTGGACGCCAATGATGATAGTTGCCGAGCCATGTATCAGGTCATTCTCAAGGATTGTGAAAAACACGTCCAGATGCTTCAGAGTGAAATGGAACTGCACAAAGTGCAAAAAAAATGGGATTCCTAAATGCGTATTTTGATTTCAACTGGATATAAAGAAGCAGGCTTATAAAATGCGTATTTTGATTGTTGAAGACGAAAAAAAAGTAGCCGGTTTTATAAAAAAGGGCTTGGAGGAAGAGACGTATGCCGTCGATGTGGCTTATGACGGTGAAGATGGCCTGCACATGGGCGTGGAAAACCAGTATGACCTGATTATTCTCGACCTGATGCTCCCCATCATTGATGGGTTGAATGTGTTGTCCCGGTTGCGGGGAAAAAAGGTGGAGACCCCCATTCTCCTTCTCACCGCCAAGGATTCGGTTGAGGATAAAGTGACCGGATTGAATTCTGGAGCCGATGATTATCTGACCAAGCCTTTTGCGTTTTCGGAACTTCTTGCCCGCATCCGGGTTTTGCTCCGCCGCGGCAAGACGGAAACCAAAACGGTCCTCCAAATCGACGGACTGTCTTTGGATTTGGTGAGCCACAAGGTGAAACGCCATGATGAAGAAATTGAATTGACGGGAAAAGAATACAGCCTGCTGGAATACTTTATGCGGAATCAGGGGAAGGTACTGACACGGACCATGATTGCGGAGCATGTCTGGGATTATAACTTCGACACCTTTACAAATGTGATAGACGTTTATGTCAACCATCTACGTAAAAAGATCGATAAGGGTTATCCTGAAAAGCTCCTGCACACGCTCCGGGGTGTGGGGTATATCATGAAGGAATAGCCATGCGTTTCAATTCCATCCAGACCCGGTTGACTGCCTGGTACGTGGTATTATTGGGAATCATTCTGATTTTGTTCAGTGTTTTTCTCAATTTCTTCCTCTCGCAACGCCTTCATGAGAGTGTAGACAATTCTCTCAAAGTATCCGCTACGGTGGTCGCCCGCTCGGCGATGATGAAATTCACCCAACCGCCTTTGCCCGGTCTGGAACGGTTTTTTGAACAATTTCTGCGCTATGAAAACCTGAACAAGTTTTACCGGATTTATGACGGCTCCGGCAATGTGGGGTCCCGTTCCCAAAATGTTGACGCCTCCAAATTTCCCCTCACCCAGGCCGCCTATGCCGATGCCTTGACCGGGAAAACCACCTACGAAACGTTTCAAATAGACGGGATTCATCCCATCCGGGTGATCACCATGCCCGTCCTGCGCGATCAGGATTTGGTGAACCTTATTCAAGTGGGTACATCTCTGGATTCGGTTCATGAGACTCTCAAGAATCTGAAAATTTTTCTTTTCACGACGGTTCCCTTGGTGCTCCTGATGGCAACGCTTTTGGGCAGACTCATGGCCCGGAGAGCCCTGAAGCCGGTTTCAAAAATCATTCAAACGGCCCGTGAAGTTGGCGGCGGCGTGGACCTCAGCAAACGCATTCCGGTTCCCGAAGTGCAGGATGAATTGGGGCAGTTGGCCGCCACGTTCAACGATATGATGGACCGTCTGGAAAGATCATTTTCCCAGGTTCGCCAATTCAGCAGCGACGCCTCGCACGAACTCAGGACCCCTCTCACCGTCCTCCAGGGCCAGAATGAGCTGGTCCTCAACAAGGAAAGGGATGTCAGGGAATATCAGGAAGTTATTTCCAGCAACCTGGAGGAAATCAACTATATGTCGAAAGTATTGGAGGATTTGTTCATCCTTTCCCGATCGGATGAAAACCAGATTCAGTTGGATTGCAAGCCGATGAACCTGAGAGAGGTCATCGACGAGGTTTTTGGCCACGCCCAAGCTCTGGCCGATGAGAAAAACATAAAAATATCCATTGCGTTTCTGGAGCCGGTGCAAATCAATGGCGACGCTGTCCGACTGCGGCAGATGGTATGGAATATTTTACACAATGCGATCAAATACACCCAGCCGGGAGGGCAGATAAAAATTTCCCTGGAAGATAAAGAGGGCTCTGCTTTTTTGACGGTTCAGGATACCGGGATAGGAATTACTGAAGAACACCTTCCCAATATTTTCAATCGGTTTTTCCGGGTGGATAAAGCCCGCTCTCGCGAGGAGGGGGGAAGCGGGCTGGGTTTGAGCATTTGTAAACACATTGTGGAAGCGCACAGGGGGCAGATCGAGGTAGAAAGTCAATTGGGCAAAGGCACGAAATTTAAAATCCGCTTGCCCAAAATTTCAACTCTGAAATCCTCAAAGGCGTGACCTTCTTTTTTATATTGCCAGATTATTTTTTTCAATGAATCTGGATAATGACGTTTTTGATCTGGGTGTAAGATTCCAGGGCGTGGATTCCCATTTCCCGTCCATAGCCGCTTTTCTTGTAGCCGCCAAACGGCGCGGCGGCGTCGAAAATATTATGGCAATTGACCCAGACGGTTCCCGCCTGCAGTCCACGGGCGACTTTGTGGGCTTTATTGATGTCATTAGTCCACACGCTTGCGGCCAGCCCAAAGGCCGTGTCGTTGCCCTTGGCTATGGCCTCTTCGATATCCTCGAAGGGTGACGCGACCACGACAGGACCGAATATTTCCTCCTGAACAATTTTCATGTCCTGTGTGATATTTCCAAAAACCGTGGGCTCGACAAAACAGCCTCCCTCCATGTCACCGCCCGGAGTATTGCCGCCAATTAAAGTTTGAGCCCCTTCGGACACTCCCGATCGAATATAATTCAAAACCCGGTCCTGTTGCTCCGTGGATACCAGAGGGCCCATGTCCGAATCGGAATGCATACCGGGGGCAAGTTTGATTTTCTTTGCCAGATCGGACACCCGTTCCACCAGTTCCTGATAGATTTTTTTATGTATCAGCATCCGGGACCCCGCGCAACAGCATTGGCCTTGATTGAAGAAGATAGCTCCAGAGACGCCTGAGGCCGCCAGTTCTAAATCCGCATCGGCAAAGACGATGCTAGGAGATTTCCCGCCAAGTTCCAGGGAGATGCGTTTCAGGTTTCCGGCGGAGGCTTTGACGATTTCGTGTCCCACTTTCGTACTGCCTGTAAAGGCGACTTTATTGACGCCGTGGTGTTCTGCCAATGCGGCCCCGGCATCGCCAAATCCAGTGACGATGTTGACCACGCCATCAGGAAATCCGGCATCCGCAAACAGGCCGGCCAATCGCAAAGCGGAGAGAGGAGTCTGTTCCGCCGGTTTCAGGACCACGCAATTGCCCGCCGCGAGGGCCACGCCCAGTTTCCACGCCGCCATCAGCAAGGGAAAATTCCACGGAATAATTTGTCCGACAACGCCCATCGGCTCTCTCAAGGTGAAATCGAAAAAATGACTGTCCGGTGCATAAGGAACGGAGAGATCTATCGTCTCGCCATGAATCTTGGTGGCGAGTCCGGCGTAATAACGGAAATGATCGATTGTCAGGGGGATGTCGGCGGCTCTGGCAACGGCAAGGGGTTTTCCGTTGTCCAGAGTTTCCAGTTGGGCAAATTCTTCGGCTCTTTCCTCAATGAGGTCGGCGAGTTTCCAGATAAGTTTTCCTCGTTCAGAAGCAGTAAGTTTTCGCCAGGGCCCTGTGTCGAAGGCTTTTCGGGCGGATTGCACGGCACGGTCGATGTCCTCCTTGGCCCCTTTCGGGACCTGGCACAATACGTTGTTGTTGGAAGGGTCGAGGACCTCAAAAGTTTCTCCGCTCACCGCGTCGACGCGTTTGCCATCGATCAATAATTTTTGCGGAGAATTTATAAATGTCTGGGTGGCGGTTGATGGTTGCGTTATCGTGGCGGTTGTCATGGCGGTTTGCCCCTCTTTAATCAAATAGGGATAAAGTTTTCCGATGGAGAAGGTTTATCTGCCGATATTATATATGGAAAACCCCGGTCATGAACCTAAAAATATTCTTTTCCTAAAGTGGTCGTTGAAAAGGAGTTTTCGGAAGCGAGACAATAAAAGTGGCTCCCTTTCCAGGTTGGCTCTTTGCGGAAATCTCACCGCCATGGAGATGCATAATTTTTTCACAAATAGCGAGGCCAATTCCCGTCCCCTGATACTCCTGTTGATTATGTAATCTTTCAAATGGCTTGAAGATTCGGTCTAAATATTTTTCGTCAAACCCGATACCATTATCTTTCACTCTAATTTCCCAGTTTCCCGTTTTATCATTAAACGAACTCCCCAATTCAATCACCGGTGGAATGGTCTTCTTCATATATTTGATTGAATTGGAAATCAGGTTTTGAATTACCCTTTGCATTTGTGCCCTATCCACATTTAGAGTCGGGAAGGTCGCAATTATTATTTTTCCCTTTAATTTTCGGATTTGATCGTCAAAATCATCAACCACCTCTTTGATTAAAGAGGCCAGGTCAGTAGGTTCAAAGGGCTTTGTTGGCGTCGTTAATCGGGAGAAGTCCAATAAGTCATAAATTAAAATGCGCATTTTCGCGGCTGCGTTTTGCATGCGAGTCAAATAATTTCTTGCCTGGTCATCCAGGTTTACTTTTTTTGCTCCCAGAAGATCGCTGAAGGAAATGATTTTACGCAAAGGTTCCTGAAGATCGTGAGAGGCAAGATAAGCGAATGCTTCCAAGTCCTTATTACTTCGTTGCAACTCTCGGGAGAAACTTTTTAGTTTTTCTTCTGCTTCTTTGCGTTCCGTAATATCGGTAGAAATTCCTCCGAGACCAATAGGTTCTCCATTTTGGTCGTGCACCGGAAATTTAACAGAAATATAAGTGTGCAATTTATTGTCATGGAGAGCCACCTCCTCTAATTCCATCACGGTCCCACTGTCTAATACTTTCTTGTCATTGTTTATAAATTGAAGGGCAATTTCCTGAGGGAATATATCCAAATCCGTTTTTCCCCGAGTGTTTTCATTGGTGATGTTGAATAATTTTTCAAATTGGTGGTTAATCAAAATATATCGACCTTGGGTGTCTTTTAAATAGATGAGGGCGGTTGTGTTATTTATGATATTTCTTAATAGGTTCTCATTTTCTTTTAACGCTATTTCAGCCTTTTTGCGGACTGTGATGTCAGCACCGGTTCCTACCATTCTGAGGGGTTTCCCTGATTCATCTCTTTTTACGACTTTTCCCCGGTCCAGGTTCCACCGCCAGTCCCCCGATTTTGTTTTTAGCCTGTTTTCCATTTCAAAAAAGGGAGTTTGACCTTTGAAGTGAGCGTCCAACTTTTTTATTAATTCAGGCATGTCGTCAAGGTGGACCAGTTTTTTCCAGGAGTCTAAATGGGGAAGGATTTCATCGGGTGCGTATCCCAGGGATTTGCACCATTGCGGGCTAAAAAAAACTTCATTGGTTTCAATATTCCAATCCCAAACACCCTCAGAAGTTGCATCCAATGCCAGGTTCAGTCGTTCCTCACTCTGTATTAAATCGGATTCCACAGTCATTCGTTTTAAATAATGCTTTTTTATTGAAAATAGCGCGATAAACCATGCAGTAGTGAAAACCCCAAAACACAATGCACTGAACCAAATCAACCGATTAATGATTTCTTGAGACACCTTTGCCCCATAGGTGCTTATCTGGTCAATAAAATTGCGTATGCCTTGATCGTAAATTTCCTTTTGGTCCTTATATTCTTTTCCCAACAATAATTTCAGCGCGACTTCGGGTTTTCCTTCCTTTATAAAAGTGAAGGATTGTTTTTCATAAGTCACCAATCTATTATTCGCTTCCTCTGTTTTAGCAATAAATCTTTTGGCAAGGGTTACTGGGAGGATTTGCTTGACTTCGTTTAGGGTCGAAATCAGTTTTTTTTCGTAAATTTGATAACGCTTTTCCCAAGCCAGGTCGTTTTTTGCTGCTGCCAGGCGAGCAGACATAGTCAGCACTTCATCAAAATAAATAATTTTTGCGCCAAGCTGGTGAAGCCTGATTTCATTTTTTTTGGTTTTTAAAAGGTCCTGGTAAAGAATTATGCCATTCCATGCGGCAACACCAATGACCAATAAAGAAAATATCACCAAATTCAACAATGTTAGCTTGCGATTTAGTTTGGAGGAGAAAATTTTCCCTATTGATAAATTTATTGAACCCGCAGTATTTAAATGTTTCTTTAAACCGGGATTTCCTGTATGAAAATCAAAATTCATGGAAAGTCGCCCTGATTAATCAAATGGTCTTTAGAGACCAAAAATTTGGTTGAATTTGGTTCAGATTTTGTTATTTTCGAGTCATTTTTCCATAAGAGCAAGGTACTTTAGGATGATTGGAATCAACAAATGAACAAAACCTGAGATGGGATAAAAATAATATGGAAATTCAGTGTAACATTAAACACAAAAAAACGAAAATTCACTCTTGCATGAGCGTGGAAAATTATCCAAATTAATCAATAACATACTGCCATAATAGCATAATACCCTATAAAATAACGCAATTTTGTTCCCTATGCCATATTTATTTCGGAATTCCGAAATAAATATGAGAGGTGGCCATAAATGTGAGGAAGGTTGATTTTGTAAATTATCGGCGGCGCAGGTTGGGTTCGGCGCAGGTTACATAAACTCTCAAATTGGTGATTTTTGAACCTTGGAGATTGACCAGGGTGGTTTCCAAGGAGTTGGTGCTGGAAGAATAGTTTTTTTCTGCTGAACATCCGCCGCAACCGGAGGCGTTGTACCCGCCCCCCAGCAATATTTTTCCGGGCGAACAACTTATCTGTTTTTTGGATTGCTGATAAGTCACCTTTTCCCTGGCTTGGTAATTACAAAAAATTTATGACAAACCAGACACGTTTTTAGAATTTCATACAAAAGATGGGCATTTTTGGAGAACCAGGAGGGGGATATCTTGATGGACAGTTTTTCGGTGAAAATGGAAAATATCTGGTTTTTTAACTTTAAGGAAGTGGAATCAATTGATCCATATGAGGGAGCGGGAAACCCAGCCTTTGTCTCCGACGCCATCTTCAATTCGGACCCAGCGCCCCTTGATTAGCAGGACTTTCATGGAAAAGTATTTGTCCACAGGGCTCCAGGAGATCAGGTCGTATTTGGTTCCCGGTCCTTTTCGCAAGTTGGTCTTGTTATTCTTGATGACCGCGCACTGGTATTTTTTAGTGATCAGTTTTCTGTGAACCCAGTAGATATCGCCGTCCACATCCTTCACCCGGTACCAGTTTCCTTTTTTCTTCATTTCCTTGAATGGCATGTACTTGAAAACCTGCCAAAGTTTTTCATAATGCGTACCCGGCCCCTGCCGCAGATTGGCTTTTTTGTTGCTGATGCACAAGGCTTCGGCATTTGATTGTAGAAAAAGCAAAGCCGGCAGTAATATCAGAAATAATAGAAGGAAATACTTATTGATGGTTTTTTGCATTGGGTTTATTTGGGAAAAAAGGTTGCCGACGCGAAACTTCTTTCGGGATAATCCCTGAAAAATATTAGCGGAGGATGGACAACTGATCCTAATTTTCAATTAATTATACTCTAATTACTATGGTAATTTATAGAAATTATACACGGTTTGTCAATCTTTTCAAATGTTTACAGTGAAACCATTTTTCTTTCTTCTTCGATAATTTTTGGGTACATTTTGCTTTTGAAGGAGATAATAGCCTGCTGTTAAAGCATTCTTGAGCATCAAAAGCGGTTATGGAGTGGGTCTGCATCTTGATAGTCCTTGTCACAGTGTTTCAGTTCATTTTGGTTTTCGGGGTGGTCGTGTATCTGACCCTGAATCTCATCCATCTGGTAAGGGTAGAGCCAGTTAGAGGGTCTTTGCCTAATTCCCCTTTCATTTCCATCTGTGTTCCAGCGCGGAATGAGGAACGCGGTATCCGCTCCTGCCTGACCTCTTTATTGAATCAGAATTATCCTCATTTTGAAGTGATTGCCGTGAACGATCATTCCACGGATGCTACCGGAGACATTATTCAGTCTCTTGCCAGCGAATTTTCCAATCTACGCACGGTGGAATGTCAGCCCCTGCCTTCTGATTGGCTGGGTAAACCCTTTGCCCTGCACCAGGCGGCCCGGCAAGCCAGGGGAGATTATTTGATTTTCACCGATGCCGATCCGGTTTTTCAACCCCATGCCCTGACTACCGCCGTTCATGTCATGACAGTGCGGGACCTGGATATGCTGACGCTGATGCCGGGCACGGAATTTGGGTCGTTCTGGGAACGCGCGGTTCAGCCGGTGATCTTCGGTTTCATCGTCGCGCTCAGCCGATTCAAAAAAATCAATAGTCCCGATCACACCACCGCCATGGGATTTGGCGCGTTCATCATGTTTAAAAAAGACGTGTACGAACGCATCGGCGGCCATGAAGGTGTGAAATACGAGGTTCTGGAAGATGTCATGCTGGCCAAACGAGCGAAAAAGGCAGGATGCAAACTGCTGGCCGCAGACGCTAAGTCCATTTTTTCGATCCGCATGTATCATTCTCTGCAGGAAATCTGGACGGGATGGAGAAAAAATATTTTCATCGCGATGAAAAAATCCATTGTGCGCACGGTTTACTATATTTGCGTGATCCTGGGATTCTTCTTCACTCCCTGGCTGGTTTTGTTTTGGAATATTTGGCAGGGAACCGGTATCTTGTGGACAGGAACCGCTTGTGTCGCATTGCTGATGATCTTGACGGCTTCCTTTCATCTTTGTGATGAACTCAAGTTACAGCGACGGAATGCGTTTCTTTTCCCCATTGGGGCATTCGTGATGTCGGCCATCATGGTGAATTCCATGTTTCAGGTGCTGGTCAAAAGGCAAACCGAGTGGCGGGGAAGAAAATACTCTGCCTGAAATTTTGGCGTATATTGGGCAATTAGGATATAAATGGATAAATGCCTGTCTTTGTGTTTGCAAAAACGAAATTGAAGGGAGTGGACAATGGGAAAAAAACATGAACGGTATATTGTAGATGCGTCCGGGAAAAAAACTTCCGTTGTTCTTCCCATTGAAGAATATGAAGAATTGATTGAAGATCTTCATGACTTGGCCGTTATGGCGGAACGAAAAAATGAGGAGAATATTCCTTCTGAAAATATAAAAACCAAATTAAAGAATAGTGGCCTCATTTAAAATTGAATGGAAGAAATCTGCGGAGGGAGATCTCCTTAAACTGGATAGGCAGGTTATAAAACGGATAATTGAATCCATTGATTTCCTTTCTGGAGATCCTTTTCCCAAAAAGAATAAAAAATTGAGAGGCTCGACATCGAGCTATCGAATGCGGATAGGGGATTACCGAATAATTTATCAGGTGGATACGGACAAAAAAGTTGTAACGATTTTTTATATTCGCCATAGAAAAGATGCGTATAGAAAAGGGCGGACATTATAAATTTTGACAAGGATTCATTCAAGGAATTTGTTGTCGATCAGTTGCGCCTGTTTGGGCCTGTAGATTGCCGGGCCATGTTCGGCGGTCACGGGCTGTATTGTGAAGGAATTTTCTTTGGGATCATCGCCAAGGGGCGGCTTTATTTTAGAACCAATACGACTACCGTTTCCGATTACCTCGAATGGGACATGAAACCCTTTCAGCCCAATCCCCGCCAGAAACTTAAAAATTATTACGAAGTTCCCGTGGAAATTCTGGAGGATGAGGATCAGCTTGCGGTATGGGCTCGGAAAGCGGTTGGAAACTTGCCGTGAAAAATATTTTTCGGCGCAACTATTTTTGGCTCAGGACAAACTTCACGCTGTTTTCGACCAGCTTTTTAAATTGATTCTTGTTTTCAAGGATTCTCCTTGGAAGAACGGCATAGTCTTTTTTAATATGGCCATTGGGGAAATACTGCAAGGGTTTCACACCTCTTTCTTTGAAGAGTTCGTTGATTTTTTTTGGCGGGAGTTTCAAGGCAACACCAAACTTGCCGCAGGAAATAAAGATATGACCCTCGACATATCCCGCGACGGCTCCAAAGCAATTTTTATATTCCAGATTGTGCGTTTGGGATAATCTCGGACGCGCCAGGGAAATTAATTTTGTGATTCTATCCAGGTATTTATTTTTCGGAACCGGTTTCATTCCCACCAGTGGGTTTTATACCCCGTAGCTTGCAACGGCTTTTAGATGAAGATCCCTGTCGGATATCCTGTCCGCTTGCGGCAGGG
>JADFGI010000237.1 GCA_022567815.1 Nitrospinota bacterium | reverse complement strand
AATGACAAATACTTTTTTGGCCAGCAAACGTTAGCTCGGCGAAACAAGGTTTTGAAAGTTGCCCCTACGGCTAGTAGCCACGGGGTATGAAACCCACTGGTGAGAATTAATTGAGGAAACCATAAATGGACAAAGGCAAAGCAAGAGGCGGAAAAAAGAAACATAAGACGGCGCCGGAGACAGGAATCGCCCATATTCAGGCGACCTTTAACAATACCATTGTGACCATCAGCGATACAGCGGGAAACGTCGTTTCCTGGTCCAGCGCTGGGGCGCAGGGTTTCAAGGGGTCGAGGAAAAGTACTCCGTTCGCGGCGCAGGTGGCGGCAGAGAAAGCGGCGCAAAAAGCCAGGGATATGGGAATGAGAAAACTGGAAGTTCATGTTCGGGGGCCGGGGCCGGGACGGGAGTCCGCTATTCGGGCACTGCAGGCGGCGGGCATGGAAATTTTGGTTATTCGGGATAAAACTCCGATTCCGCACAACGGGTGTCGTCCCAGGAAACGTAGAAGGGTATAACGTACAACCACTTTTTTTACTGGAGAGAGATTTTGGCAAGATATACAGATTCTGTTTGTCGTTTGTGCCGGAGAGAGGGAGTTAAATTGTTCCTGAAGGCAACCCGTTGCGAGACGGCCAAGTGCGCCATTGAACGGAGAGCCTACCTTCCCGGTCAACATGGGCAAGGCCGAAAGAAATTCTCCGAATATGGTGTTCAGCTCAGAGAGAAACAGAAGCTCAAAAGATTTTACGGAGTATTGGAGAAACAATTCAGAATCTATTTCAAAGCGGCGGATAGGGCAAAAGGGGTTACGGGTGAAAACCTGTTACAGAAGCTTGAGTCGCGACTGGACAATGTTGTTTATCGCCTGGGCCTGGGAGAATCCCGGAGTGCCGCGCGGCAGTTGATCAACCACAACCATTTTTTGGTAAATGGGAAACGCGTCAACATTCCTTCTTATATTGTCAAAAAAGGCGATGTGATTTCTCCCAGCCAAAGGAAGCTTGGTAAGGCGCCCATAAAAAATGGGTTGGAACGGGCGAAGAACAAGACGTTGCCGCATTGGCTTTCCTTTGACCTGGAAAGCAAGCAAGGTTTGGTCCAGGCCTTGCCGACGCGGGAAGATGTCACCATTCCTGTTGAAGAGCAGTTGATTGTCGAGCTTTATTCCAGGTAATACTTCCTGCTCGTCATTTTTTTGTTCATTTTTATAGTAAATAAATTGAATACATAATTAGAAAAAGCACCGGAGGCTACATGTATACAGCCCAGGGTATTGTCAAGCCCAAACGTTTGGAATTCGACAAAAAAGATAAAACCTCTCATTACGGAAAATTTATTGCGGGTCCTTTTGAGAGAGGCTATGGAGTGACCATCGGCAATTCGTTGCGGAGGATGTTGCTGTCCTCTATTGAAGGAGCGGCGATTGTCGGGGCGAAATTTGAAGGAATCTATCACGAGTTTTCTTCCATCCCCGGAGTCCTGGAGGATGTCACCGAAATCATACTCAATCTGAAACAGGTGAATCTCCAATTGAGCGGGGAGGCTTCGGATAAAAGGATTTATATTAAAAAAGACACCCCAGGCGTGGTGACGGCGGCGGATATCACTGCCGATGCTGATGTCATTATTTTGAATCCTGAGCATCGTATTGCGACGATCGATCAAAATGGTGTCCTGGATGTGGAAATGATTGTCCGTAAGGGAAGAGGGTATGTTCCCTCCGAAAAACAAAACCTGGAGGATGAATCGGTCCAGATGATCCCCATCGACGCCATTTTTTCTCCCGTCGAAAAAGTAACCTATCAGGTCGAAAAGACCCGGGTGGAGCAATCCACGGATTATGACCAACTGGTTATGGAATTGTGGACCAATGGCGGCATCACTCCCGACGACGCGGTGGCGCATGCGGCTAAAATCGTGAAAGACCACATGCAAATTTTCATCAACTTTGATGAAGAGCCCGAGCCCGTGCAACCGCAGGTGGATGAAAAGAAACAGAAGATTCTTGCCAATTTGGCGAAATGTGTTGAAGAACTTGAACTTTCGGTTCGCTCGTATAATTGTCTCAAAAACGCCAATATTCAAACCATTGCCGAACTGGTTCAAAAGACCGATGGGGAAATGCTGAGAACCCGGAACTTTGGCAGAAAGTCCCTCAACGAAATCAAGGAAATTCTTGAAGAGATGGGACTGCACCTGGGAATTAAAATCGACGAAGAAGATTTAAAGCAAATCAACCAGGTGAGAAAAAAGAAAGAAGTTGAAACCGATCTGGTGGTATGAGCCCCCGCTACGCGGGGAGGACCCCGTTACACGGGGAAGAAAAGCTCGCTCCCGCGAGGGGGAAAGTTTAAGGCTCCGTTCGCTTCGCTCGCGAGCCCCAAAAAATGTTTGACGGCGTGGCAAGCTCGCCACTTTCTGGAGATCAAAAAATTTCATGCGTCATTTAAAAGCCGGTAGAAAATTTGGGCGTACATCCGCTCACAGGAAAGCCTTGTTTCGCAACCTTGTGACGGCTCTGATCACGCGGGAAAGGATCCGTACGACCCTCGCCAAAGCCAAGGAACTGCGTAGCAAAGCAGAAAAAACCATCACCCTTGGAAAAAAGGGAACGCTCCACGCCCGGCGCCTTGCGTTTCGTACCGTTCAAGATAAAGGTGCTCTGCAGAAACTTTTTGGTCCCATTGCCGAGCGCTTTGCTTCAAGGAATGGCGGCTACACGCGCATCATAAAGATCGGCAACCGCAAAGGCGATGCCGCCCCGATGGCCTTCATTGAATTGGTGGAAGCGGAGGCGGACAAGGTGAAAGAAAAACCGGGAAAAGCCAAAGCCAAGAAAGCCACCCCGGCCAAAGCCGCCGACAAAAAACCCGCCAAAAAGAAAGAGCCGGCAGCAAAAGCAGAAACCGCGAAACCTCCCGCAAAATAATCCCCGCCCCTGAAAAAGAAACTGCGGATAAAAAAGATAAAAAGAAATAGTTCTTTCCTTCCCCATTTTTACCCTGCTCTAAAGCAAGGTTCAATCATTTCTTTTCTAAATACAGTTGGCCGGGACACCGGTGGGCTTTTGCTTGAACCGGAAGTTTGTGTTCTCCTTGATCCAGATCAATAGATCGTCGTAACTTTTGAAATGCTCGGTGAAGCCATAGTCGGAACCTGTGTATTCACAATTTTCGGTGCTGTGTTCCCGGCACATATAAGGGCGGGTTTCGTAGATGGCGCATTTGTTATCGATGGTTAAAAAGTTGCACCGAGTGTGGATCATGATGTACCAGGATTTGCGATAGATATAAACCGAGACTTTTTCGTGAGCCAGTTTCCACAGCAGGCTTTCATAATCCTTCCGGGTTTCCGGCTCGTCCAATCCAAAAGCGAAGTAATTGCAACAATACGCAGGCAAACATTTTTCGCACTGGCTGGTGTCATCTCTTTTACTTTTTACTTTCATTCAAATTTTCCCTTCCACCAGCGTAGCGCTGGCTCTTCCGCAGAGGGCGAGCTTGCTCACGCCGTGAAACATTTTTTGGGGCTCGCGAGCGAAGCGAACGGAGCCTTAAACTTATCCTCCCCGTGTAACGGGGCATCGCCAAAAATTCAATCCGGCATTTTGCCTGCAATCGAGTTTGAAGTCAAACAACAAGCGGCTTGACAGTCCCATGAAATGAACGAGTGACTGAGGACATTTATTTCATAAAAAAATGACTGCTAATATTTTCTGACTTTGATTCCCACCAGTGGGTTTCATACCCCGCCCCGCAACGCGGGGAGGAGATGTGGGGCAAACGTTCGCTGTCCTCACGAGCCCCGGAGAACCTTTGTTAGCAGAGAAAGCTGTTGCCATTCGAGTCCAGGGTCACGCTGGCCACAGCTTTTAAATGAAAACACTTGTCGGATGCCCCGTCCGCTTGCGGCGGTGTCGTTCATTGCCATGCGATGGTTTTCGTTAGTCAGGCGTCACGTACCATTCGGTGGAAGGGTTGTCGCGAATCGAACCGGTGCAGACCGTGTTTTCTGGCGGCGGCAAAGGCGTTCTCCAGTTCGGCGGATGCTATGGTGCGGTTGATTTCAGGATATTTTTTTTCGCTCACTTTTCCTGCGGGACGGTATTGATCCATGAGATTGACGTAGGTGTGAGGAGAAATTTCCTCCGACAGAAAATGCATGATGGCGTCCACGTCCGGCGACCCCGGCATCACCAGGTGGCGCACCAGAACACCCCGTTTTGCCAGCCCGTTTTCATCGACCACCAGATCTCCCACCTGGCGGAACATTTCCTGAATCACCCTCCTGGCAATTTCAGGATAATCTTTTGCCTTCAGGTATTTTTGCGACCGGTCACTGTCCCAATATTTGAAGTCGGGCATGTAGATATCGACGATCCCTTCCATCAGGCGCATGCTGTCCATGGAATCGTAAGCCCCTGTATTGTAAACGAGAGGGAGCCTGAGGCCCATTTGCACGGCCAGGGGCAACGCCTCCAGAATTTGCGGGACCACGTGTTCCGGCGTCACGAAGTTGATGTTGTGACAGCCCTGGTTTTGCAAATCGAGCATCCTCATTGCCAGACCTTCGGGTCCGACCTCGTCACCCTCGCCTTCCTGGCTGATGTCGTAGTTCTGGCAGAAGACGCATTTGAGATTGCACATGGAAAAGAAAATAGTGCCGCTTCCGTTCCAGCCTCTGAGACAGTCCTCCTCCCCAAAGTGCGGGAAGCAACTGGAGACAATTGCATGACGCCCGCTTTTGCAGACGGCTTTTTCATCCGCCAACCGGTCCACCTCACAATTCCTGGGACACACCTTGCAATTGGCCAGCAGTTTGACCGCTTCCCGCGAACGCCGGTACAACTCGCCCGTGCGGAAAAGTTTCAGATACGCCGGCTCAAAATTTTTCGATTGAATGGTAAAGGATGTTGATTCCTTCGACATGGGAATTTCTGCTCATTCTGCAATTTGTGTTTTCTGACAATAACTCTTCATACGTTATACCGCAACTTTCCCTTCCTGTGTCAATACCTGACTGCCCGGCCCAGCCACAGGGCCGTAACTGTGCAACACAGGCCTTCCCGTTCCACCCGGCCCTTGACGAAATAAGGGCCCCGGTCGTACAAAAGCGGTCCGAACCGCCGGTAAATTTTTGGAAACAAGGTGACCTCGAAAGTCTCGGTCGCATCTTCCAGCATCAAAA
>JADFGI010000236.1 GCA_022567815.1 Nitrospinota bacterium | reverse complement strand
GTTGTGGGGACTCGGTTGCCGCTCGACCGAAGCCCGCGTGCGCAGTCAACTGGGCGCCTCTTATCAGGTTGCCGCGATCGGTCCCGCCGGCGAGCGCCTGGTGCGCTACGCCACGATCTCGCACGACGGGCGCCATGCCGGCCGCGGCGGCAGCGGCGCCGTGTTGGGCGCCAAGAACATCAAGGCCATCGCCGTGCGCGGCACGCAAAGGACCCCCTGGGCCCGTTCGGAGGAATTGGTTGCCCTGGCCCGGCAGCTATCCCAGCGGTCGTTCGGACCCGCCACGGCCAAGTATCGCGAACTGGGCACCGCCGCCAACCTGCTGGTGTTTAACCGGCTGGGCGCCTTGCCCACTCGAAATTTTCAGTCGGGCACGTTTGCCGGCGCCGAGGCACTGTCGCCCGAAAAACTCGTCGAAACGCGGGGGAAAACGCGCGCCAGTTGCGCCGCCTGCACGATCGGCTGCGAACACATTTACGGCATTCAACCGGGCGACGACGCGTCGTCGGGCGTGCGTCTGGAATATGAAAACTTGTTCGCCTTGGGTCCCTTGTGCGACGTGGGCGATCCGGCCGTCGTGTTGGCCGCTTCCAAGCGATGCGACGAACTGGGGATCGACACGATCAGCGCCGGCGGCACGATCGCCTTTGCCATGGAGTGCGTCGAGCGCGGGCTGCTCGACGAGCCCTGGCTCCGCTTCGGCGACGGCGAAGCCCTGCTGCGGGCGATCGAATTGATCGGCAGCCGCGAGGGATTCGGCGACCAATTGGCCGAAGGCAGTCGCCGGCTGGCCGGGCATATCGGCCACGATTCGATCTATTTCGCCCCGCAGGTCAAGGGTCTGGAAATCCCCGGTTACGAACCACGGGCGCTGCAAACGATGGCCCTGGGCTTCGCCGTCGGCGCCCGCGGGGCCGATCACAACCGCAGCGGGGCCTACGAAGTCGACTTTTCCGAACAGGTCGACCGCCGCAACGTCACCCCCGCGGCGGCCCGGCTGGCCGTCGAGACCGAAGATCGGGCCGCCGTGATGGACTCGCTGATTCTCTGCAAATTCCTCCGCGGCGTGTTCGACGATTTTTTCGCCGACCCTGACGTCAATTACCATTTGCGGACGCAAACGGTGAAAACACCCCTGACACATGCTTTCCCGAACGGCAACCACCGCCAAACCATCGTTGCGTTTTTTAACCTTGCTGTATAATTCAGCCCGTTTTGGCTCAATGGTTTCCAGGATTTCCTGTCGCCTGCCTTTGATGACCTCCCGTTCTCCTTTTACCCGCTCGTATTCCGCTTCTTTTTTGGCCTTGTACTCCTTAAAATTATTTTCTTCTTCCTTGAACCGGGATTCAATGGCAGGAAACTCGCCGGCCTTTTCCTCCAGAGATTCCATAATCTCCAGTTCCTTATCCTCAAAGGCGGATACTTTTTCCTTCACAGATTCAACTTCCGTCATAATCGCGGTGTACTCTTTGTTGGTTTTAACCGCTGTCAATTTGGTCTTGATTTTGGCCATGTGATCGTTTTCCAACTGCACATCGGCTTCCAGCTGTTTGTTTGATTTCTTCATGTCAGCGATGACTTCGCGGGCCTGCTCCAACTTTTTTTTCACGGCATCCATATCTGCCTGACCAGACCTGATTTGATTGGGAATAGACGCCAAGGCACGATCAGATTCCGCTATTTCCTGGTCGATGGCCTGTAATTCAATCAATTTTTGCAGTTGGTCATTCATGCGAGAACCCGGCGTTTGAAAAGCATAATAGCGCCTTCGTTGAAGTTATGAATTTAAGATTCAAAAGGTTGTGAAATGGTACACGGGGATTGATGGGAATGCAAATTTTATGGTGGCCCCACTACGTGGGGAGGAAAAGCCTGCCCCGCCACGCGGGGAAGAAAAGCCTGCTACGCAGGAGGGCTGACGCTCACTTCGTTCACGAGCCCCGAAATGCTATAACCTATCTCACGTTAACATTGGGTCCAGCGTCACGCTGGTTGCACGTTAACACTGGGTCCAGCGTCACGCTGGTCAGGCCCTCTTTTTAGCCTTGAAATTGACTTCCCAATAAATCAGAAAAACGCTGGCGATGAATATCGAGGAATACGTCCCAATGATGATCCCGACCAAAAGGGCAAAAGAAAAATCATGAATGATCGCGCCCCCAAAAAAGAACAGCGCAAGCACAACCAGCAACGTGGTCCCGGAGGTCAGGATGGTCCGGCTGAGCGTCTGGTTGATACTGAGGTTGATAAGTTCAACGAACGGAGTTTTTCCCCGCCTGCGCAGGTTTTCGCGGATTCGGTCAAAAATGACGATGGTATCGTTGAGGGAATAACCGATGATCGTCAGAAAAGCGGCTACGATCACCAGCGTAAACTCCTTGTCGGCGATGGAAAACGCGCCCATAGTAACCAGCACGTCATGGATCAGCGCAATGATGGCGGCGATGGCGTATTGGAACTCAAACCGCCAGGATATATAGGCGACGATTCCGATAATCGCATACAAAATGGAAAGCATGGCCTTTTCGCGCAGATCCCGTCCTACCTTGGGTCCCACCATCTCCACCCGCTCCACGGAAATATCCTCAAGGTTGAACTTGCCCCCCAAGCTTTCTTTTACCTGGTGCCCGACCTCTTCCAGCTTTTCCTCCGACCGCTGGACCCGGATCAAAATATCGTTTTCAGATCCAAACTCCTGGATGGTGCTTTCGCCGAAGCCGATGGATTTGAGTCCATCTCGAATGTCATCGATATCAGGCGCAGTTTTAAACTGAAGCTGAACCAAAGTCCCCCCTGAAAAATCAATGCCGAACTTCAATCCGCCTTGTATGCCCACCGATGCCAGCCCGGCAAGGATCAGGATGCCAGAAAAAATCATCGCCGCACGTATGTTCCCCATAAAATCGATTTTAGGGAGTCGATTGAATATTTCCATATTTTGTATTTTCGGGTTTTTTTATATTAAAAAAAGTTTAACTCAGCTTCTCTTATATGCTCAGCCGAGTAATTTTTTTCCGGCTCATGACGGTGTCAAATATGGTGCGGCTGACGAACACAGCGGTGAACATGCTGGCCGCAATTCCAATACAAAGCGTAATGGCGAATCCTTTGATAGGCCCCGTACCAAATTGAAATAACACCACGGCGGCAATGAACGTCGTGATATTGGCGTCCACAATGGTCCGGAAGGCCTTGGCGAAACCCGCATCAATCCCCGCCCGAACGGTTTTTCCATTACGCAACTCTTCACGGATGCGTTCAAAGACCAGCACATTGGCGTCAATGGCCATGCCCACGGTCAATATGACGCCGGCAATCCCCGGCAAGGTGAGCGATGCGCCAAAATAGGCTAATGCTCCCGCCAGTATCACGATATTCAAAAACAGGGCGAACACCGCGACTATGCCCGACAAACGATAATATATAATGATAAAAACCATCACCAAAACGCCGCCAATAAGAATCGAACTGATTCCCTTTTCAATCGAATCTTTTCCGAGAGAGGGTCCCACGGTGCGGTTTTCAAGAATCACCACCGGAGCGGGAAGAGCCCCAGCACGCAATATGATAGCCAGGTCGCGAGCTTCCTCGGTGGTAAAACGGCCGGTGATCTGGGCGCGGCCTCCGGCAATTTCATCCTGAATCACGGGTGCGGAATAAATATTGTTGTCCAACACGATGGCCAGGCGCTTCTTGACGTTTTCACGGGTGACCTGCTGAAAGATCATGGCCCCCAGACTGTTGAAGGTGATGGAGACATAAGGTTCGTTATAATCCGGGTCATAGCGGACCTCCGCTCCTGTCAGGGTTTCCCCCGTCAACACGGTACGTTTTTTCACCAGAAAAGGTTCTTTCGTGACCTCCCCGGTCTCTTTGTTTACATTCCGCTTATATAGGATTTGATCCCCTTCAGGAACGCCCTCTTTAATGGCTTGTTCGACACTTCTCTCCTCATCCACCAGCTTGAACTCCAGCCGGGCGGTTTTGCCAATGAGGTTGATGGCCCTTTGTGGGTCCTTGATTCCTGGCAACTGCACCAGGATCCGGTTTTCCCCTTGCGCCTGAATGGTGGGTTCGGATACTCCGAATTGATCCACCCGGTTGCGGATGGTTTCCAATCCCTGATTGACAGCATTTTTCTCGATCCTTACCGCCTGTTCATCAGTCAATTGAAAATTCAGAGCCAATCCATCACGGGAGGTCTCTTTTTTCACCAGGAAGGGGTAGCCCTCCATGATCTTTTCCATTTGCGGCTGGTCCACCGTATCCACCATCCTGATGGTGATCCGGCGGTCCTCCAAATCGGCGGAAACTTTATCGACTTCAATATCCTCGTTTTCGATTTCCCGTTTGATATCATCCGCCATCCGTTCCAAACTGGCTTCGACCGCCTTCTCCACCTGAACCTCCAGCAACAGGTGCATGCCGCCCTGCAAATCGAGCCCCAACGAAATCCTTTCTTTTAAAGGGTAAGACAGCCAGACGGCTCCAACAATAACCGCGAGGACCAGAGGGATTTTCCACTTAAGGTCTTTATACATTTACGACTTGCCCTCTTTGACCGTGGAGATGGAAGACCGATTGATTTTTATCCTCACGTTATCGGCGATTTGGAGCATGACGGTGTCATCCTTGAGCTTTTTTATCGTTCCGTGGATGCCGCTGAGAGTCACCACAGGGTCCCCTTCTTTCAGTTGGTCGAGCATCTTCAGGGCCGCCTTTTGCTTTTTCTGCTGAGGCCGGATCAGGATGAAATAAAAGATGGCGAACATCATGATCATCGGCGGCAAAAGCGACAAAAATCCGCTTCCCCCTTCACTGCCTTCCGTCGGGGGCGCCATGGCAAACGCTATATCAAGCATAAAATGATTTCCCTATAATTTCGTGGATGAGGTTTTTCAAGGTAAGAAGGCCCTGACCTAATCAACCCCCGGCCCTGACCGGGACTGCGGCCCACTATTCTACAGAATTACAAATGGTTATCAAGATAACTCTGCGGAATGGCCGCCAACCTTTTGAAGATCCTGCTTCTATCAAATCCATCAAGATTTGTCAAGAACCTGCCCCGTTACACGGGGCCAGCGTGACGCTGGACCCAATGTTGACGTGCTATGGATTTATGGCTTTTAAGGGCTCGTGAACGAAGTGAACGTCAGCCCTCCTGCGTAGCAGGCTTTTCCTCCCCGTG
>JADFGI010000235.1 GCA_022567815.1 Nitrospinota bacterium | reverse complement strand
CACCTCCACCGGACGAAAATAAGCCGGATCAACCTCCACCAGAGTGCGTCCAGAAGCCTTGTCGATGCCTTTTTCCTCAATCCCTGCACCCTGCCATTCGATTTTCATTCCACAAAGCCCAAAGGCTTCTTCAATAAACTCGCGGACATCGTGTTGTTCTCCGGTGGCCAGTACATAATCATCCGGTGAATCCTGTTGCAGCATTTTCCACATACCTTCAACGTAGTCCCCGGCATAACCCCAATCCCTTTTGGCGTTTAGATTGCCGAGGTATAGTTTTTCCTGAGTACCTTTAAGAATGTTTGCCAGGGTCAGAGTGATCTTGCGGGTCACAAAACTTTCTCCCCGGCGCGGTGATTCGTGATTGAACAGAATGCCGCTACAGGCAAAAATGTTATAAGCCTCGCGGTAATTGACGGTGATCCAGTGCGCATACAGCTTGGCAACGCCGTAGGGACTGCGCGGATAAAATGGCGTCGTTTCACGTTGCGGGGTTTCCGCGACCTTGCCAAACATTTCACTGGTGGACGCCTGATAAAACCGGCATGTTTTTTCCAGCCCTAAGGACTTGATGGTATCGAGGAGGCGCAGGGCCCCAACGGCATCGGCCTGGCTGGTGTATTCGGGAGTTTCAAAACTGACGGCCACATGGCTCTGCGCGGCGAGATTGTAAATTTCGTCGGGCTCTATTTTTGCCACCAGCCGGTTCAGGCTGAGACCGTCGGTCATGTCGCCATAGTGCAGGTGGATTTTATTTTGCGGCAGGTGATGATCCCGATGAAGATGTTCAATTCTACCCCGGTTGAAACTGCTGGACCGTCGAACCAGTCCGTGAACTTCGTATCCCTTTTCCAGAAGGAGCTCCGCAAGGTAGGAACCATCCTGACCGGTGATGCCGGTGATAAACGCTTTTTTCAAATTACTGACCTAAGGTCGAAGGTTAAAGTTCTAAAATATTTCAATGATTTTGAATTCTTAAGGCAAAAATTAAAAGGGTGTATCAAGAGTGTATCTGATTTTCTGTCTCCTTCAATGCGATGGATCTTTTCCCAGACACTGTTTCAAGGCTTCTTCCCAAAGAGGCATTTCAATTCCCAAATCCCGCGCGATTTTTGTGTTGGCAAGTACAGACCGGGCCGGTCGTTTGGCAGGGGTCGGATACTCGGATGAAGGAATGGGGATCATCTTCGCAGGTTGAGCTTCTTTTGAATAATCCAGAATGGCCTTCGCAAATCCATACCAACTGGTTTCGCCTTTACATGATAAATGATAAATGCCGCTGACCTTGTTCATATTTTCCGAAATTTGTCCTTCAGAAGGATCGACAAGGGAAAGAATGATTCGTCGAGTCGCTTTGGCAATTGCGCCGCACCATGTGGGAGAACTTACCTGGTCATTAACGATTCGGAGATCCTTACCCTCGTCAGCTAGATTCAAAATAGTGCGCATGAAATTTTTCCCTCTTGAACCATAAACACCGCTGGTGCGGAGGATTATATACGGATTTCTCTGTTTGACTATCGCCTGCTCCCCCGCCAATTTGGTTTGACCGTAAACGCTCAGGGGATTTGGCTTGTCCTCCTCCTGATAGGCTCCAGATGGTATTTTGCCGTCGAAAACATAATCGGTCGAATAATGGATCATGGCGGACCCGATTTTTTTTGCCGCCTCGGCGAGAATTCCCGGCGCGGTTCCGTTGACCGCCATCGCCAGGTCCGGTTCTTCTTCGGCCTTGTCCACGGCAGTATAAGCGGCGGCATTGATGATAAGGCCGGGTTTGATCTCGCGAACGGTTTGCCGAATCCGGGCAGGATCACAAAGATCGAGTTCATTTTTTCCCGTTGCGGTGAGTTCGCCCAGGCCCGCCAGTTCTTTCTGAAGTTCCCAGCCGATTTGGCCATCTTTCCCAATCAGCAAAATTCGCATTTAAAGCAATTTATACCAGTTCATCGAGTTTTATTTTAAAGGTGTCTTGAAAATAAAAGGAGACCGAAAACCACAGACCAAAAAACTCCAGGTTATATGAAAACTAAGGACTCCTCAAAAACCCATCGCACGTAATCGGCTCCAGCCCCCAGGCTGGCCCCGCAACGCGGGGAGGACCCCGTTACACGGGGAGGAAGAGTGGGCCCCACCACGTGGGGAGGAAGCCTGGGCCTGACGCTACGCGAGGCCCTGAAAATCCCTCTCTGAAAACATACAAGGGGTACACGAGCCCCGAAAAACTCTTGGAAAAATATCAGGACGAAAAATTTAGCGCTATGCAAGATATGGTCAGCCATAAGCCTATTGCACGTCAACATTGGGTCCAGCGTCACGCTGGTCAGCCCTCAGGCTAGTATCTGCCCCGCTTAGCCAGGGCAAGCAAGTATTGGCCATAGCCGTTGTTTTTCAGAGGCGCCGCAAGTTTTTCCAGATCCGTTGCCGAAATCAGTCCCAGGTTGAAAGCGATTTCCTCCGGGCAGGAAATTTTGAGTCCTTGACGATTTTCGATGGTTTCAATAAAATTTGCCGCCGCCAGCAGGGAGTCGTGCGACCCGGTATCCAGCCAGGCATAGCCCCGCCCCATTTTTTCCAGGCACAATAAATTTTGTTCCAGATAAGCTTTGTTGACATCGGTGATTTCCAGTTCTCCCCGCGCCGAGGGTTTCAAACCGGCGGCGATTTCCACTACGGAGTTGTCATAAAAATATAACCCCGTAATGGCGTAGTTGGATTTCGGTTGCCTGGGTTTTTCTTCAACGTGGATCACCTTCCCCGCCGCGTCGAAATCGGCGATGCCATAATTCTGCGGGTCTTTGACCCAATAGCCAAACACCGTGGCCCCTTCCTTGCGTTGCCTCGCCTCCAGCATCAAAGGACCCAAACCCTGCCCATAGAAAACGTTGTCGCCAAGTATGAGAGAGCACCCGTCGTTGCCGATGAACTCCCGCCCAATGATGAACGCTTGCGCCAGCCCTTCCGGTTTTGGTTGCCCGGCATAACGAATCCGGATTCCCCATTGGCTTCCATCCTTGAGCAAGGCCTGGAACAGCGGTTGATCGGCAGGCGTGGTGATGACCAGAATGTCCGTGATCCCCGCGAGCATAAGGGTGCTCAAGGGATAGTAGATCATGGGTTTGTCATAGAGCGGCATCAATTGTTTGCTGACCACCTGAGTCAGAGGGTACAGCCGCGATCCCGAACCGCCGGCAAGAATGATGCCTTTGTTTATCATAAAATTTATTCCATTTATTATGAACCGAGTCCCAACCGTTCTCCGCGATATTCTCCCGACATCACCCGGTCCACCCATGTCTGATTGTCCAGATACCAGCTAATGGTTTTGCGGAGTCCGGATTCAAACGTTTCCTCTGGAGCCCATCCCAATTGCCGTTGTATTTTTCCTGAATCAATGGCATAGCGGCGGTCGTGCCCCGGCCTGTCGTTGACGAAAGTGATCAGCGATTTGTACGGTTTTCCCGACGATTGCGGAGCCATTTCATCCAGTAATTCGCAAAGGGTGTGGACCATTTCCAGATTGGTCTTTTCGTTGTTGCCGCCAATGGTATACACTTCGCCCACCGAGCCTTGTTCAAGGACCGCATCAATGGCACGGCAATGGTCTTCGACGTAAAGCCAATCACGAACCTGTTTTCCATCCCCATAAATGGGAAGAGGTTTTCCTGCCAGGGAGTTGTGGATTATCAGGGGAACCAGTTTTTCAGGAAACTGATACGGCCCGTAATTGTTAGAACAGTTCGTGGTCAGGACGGGAAAACCGAAGGTCCGGTTATAGGAACGGACCAAATGATCCGATGAGGCTTTAGACGCGGCATACGGCGAATTGGGCGCATAGGGAGTTTCCTCTGTGAAATAGCCCTCTTCTCCGAGAGACCCGAACACTTCATCCGTGGAAACATGCAGAAACCGAAAAGCCTTTTTCTTTTCGCCACTGAGCGTTCCCCAGTATTTGCGTGCCGCTTCCAGAAGCTCGAACGTGCCATTGATATTGGTTTGAATGAACGGGGCGGGACCGTCGATGGAACGGTCGACATGCGATTCCGCCGCGAAATTGATGATATAGTCCGGCTGGTGTGCGGACAGCAATTCGGTGACTCTGGATTGATCGCAAATATCGCCTTGCTCAAAAAAATAGCCGGGATGGGCGGAAATGGAAGAGAGCGATTCCAGGTTTCCCGCGTAGGTCAGTTTGTCGTAATTGACGACCGCCACGTTTTTGGCGGGAAGCAGGTTTAAAATGAAATTACAGCCGATAAAACCGGCGCCACCGGTCACAAAATAGGTTGTCATATTGGAAAGTTTATTCCCACCAGTGGGTTTCATGCCCCGTAGCTACTAGCCGTAGGGGCAAACAGGCAATAATCGTTTGCCTTGATAATGTTTACCTGCAAAGAAAGATGTTTCCATTCGGGTCCAGCGTCACGCTGGCTACGGCTTTTAAATAAAAATCCTTATCGGATACCCCATCCGCTTGCGGCGGGGTCGTTCATTCTGATGCTTCGCCGGGTTAAAGAAACTCCTGTCATTCCGAGGGAGTATATTCTGTCCCTTTCAGGTTTGCAAGGGGATCGAGGCATCGTGATAAATGGAAAGATCAATGGATGAAAAGAATCAGGCGACGGTCATTATCGTCAATTGGAACTCCGGTAAAGATCTTGAAAAATGCCTGGCCGCGTTGAAAAACCAAACCCGCCCGCCTAAGCAAATCATCGTGGTGGACAACGCCAGTTCCGATGATTCTCTTTTCGGAGTCGAAGAAAATTTCCCGGACGTTGACCTGATTCGGCTCGATGACAATACAGGATTTTCCCACGCCAACAACCTGGCAGTCAAAAAAATGAAGGCCTGCGATTGGATCGCGTTTTTGAATCCAGACGCCTTTGCCGCGCCGGATTGGCTGGAAAACCTGCTCCATGCCGCCGAACGAAATCCAGGCTATGCTTTTTTCGGAAGCCATATGCTGAGGCACGGAGTTGCGGATGAACTGGACGGAACGGGGGATGTCTATCATGTCAGTGGCCTGGCCTGGCGCAGGGACCATGGATTGAGCGCCTCTGCAACGAAACGAGCCACCGCGGAAGTGTTTTCCGCCTGCGCCGCCGCCGCGATGATCCGTAAGGATGTTTTTCTTGAGGCCGGAGGATTCGACGAAAACTTCCGTTCTTATTTTGAAGATGTCGACCTGGGATTCCGAATCCGCTTACTGGGGCATCGTTGCCTGTATGTTGCCGAAGCGGTAGTGGAGCATGTGGGTT
>JADFGI010000234.1 GCA_022567815.1 Nitrospinota bacterium | reverse complement strand
AACGCGGGAGGAAATGCGAGGCAGACGCTTGTGATATCCTTATCCATTAACTTCATGCCCCGCCCCACTACGTGGGGAGGAAGCTTGGGCCTGACGCTACGCGAGGCCCTGAATAATACAAGAGGTACGCTTCGCTCACGAGTCCCGAAAAACCATAAACCCGTTGTACGTGAATATTGGGTCCAGCCCACAGGCTGGTAACGATAAAGATAATAGTTTCAATTAATTATAACTTTAACGGGAACCCACGCTTTACAGGAAAATTGCAGGGTGTTAAAAACCGGGATTTTCAAGTCAAAATTCTGGAAAACCAGACACCTGAATTCTGTCTGGGGTTTCCTTCCTCACTCACATAATTGTTGCTTTTTTATTGACAAATGGTCAATAAGGTTATAAATTCTGGCGACCTGAATAATCCGCCAATTATTAATATCGTATATTTAATCGGCTTTTTTAAAACGATTGACAGGTTAACCGGATGCGCGGGGGGGGTGGAAAGTAGTCACTCGGCAACTGAATAGATGAATCTCTTACTTGTTACAAGTATGGATTTTTGATGGGATAACTTTTCCAAACTTTATTCTGGGGAGGCAAGGAAATGAAGAAATCAGTTAGTTTAGTTGCAGTATTTGCTTTTTTTATGGTAGTGGGTTTGGGTTCGGTAGCATCGGCTGATGAATTGCTTACTGGAGCTAATGTTCCGGTAGATCAGAGCGTCATGGGAGTTGGCCAGACGATGGTGCAAATGGGAGCCAGAGACCGTGCCATGACATCCGCAGTAAATAACATGAGCCGGACCATTATGAACGCTCCGGGCTCCAGCGTTAATAGCGACTATCAATTCGGTGAATCTCAGTCGGATCAGTCTTGGAAATCCTGGCGAACATTGGAAGATGTAGGCGTGGTTGTTGGCTTGGTACCTGGCGACTGTCGTGGTGACAACTCCGATGACGTATACCGTAAGCAAATGGGCCAAAACCGTGACGGTTACATGAAAGAGCCTCTGGTTTCTCAGGCAGACTGTGACAAGATTCACGCAACTGTAAAATAAATAAGTATTAGTATTTCCTAGAAGGTAAAGGCGGCTAAACCCGCCGCAGTAAATTAAAACCGATAGAATGTTTTCATTCTATCGGTTTTTTTTTGCCCCTTTTTGATAAACTGAATTCAGTTTATCAAACAAATTTCCGGGTTCACCATAATTAAAAAAATGCCGAATCACAAAACCATCATAATCGGCCTCATCCAGGCTTCCTGCTCGGTGGATCCGTCCAAAAATTTACAGGACACGATTCAAAAAATATCCTCTGCATCGGCAAAGGGAGCGCAAATCATCTGCCTGCAGGAGCTGTTCCGGTCGCGCTATTTTTGTCAGATGGAAGACGCTGAATTGTTTTCTCTGGCGGAAACCATTCCCGGTCCCACTACAAATGTGCTTTGTGACCTGGCGGCAAAACTCGAAAATGTTATCATCGTTCCACTATTTGAAAAGCGAACGGAGGGAATTTATCACAACACCGCCGTGGTCATCGACGCCGATGGATCAATCGTCGGCAAATACCGGAAAATGCACATCCCGGACGACCCCTGCTTCCACGAGAAGTTCTACTTCACCCCCGGCGATTCGGGATTCAAGAGTTTCTCCACCCGCTATGGCCGCGTTGGGGTGCTCATCTGCTGGGACCAGTGGTTTCCGGAAGCGGCGCGATTGACAGCCCTTTCGGGAGCGCAATTCCTGTTTTATCCCACGGCTATCGGATTTCAAGATGCCGATGCCGGGGAAGCGGAAAAACAAATCTCCGCCTGGGAAACGGTGCAAAGGGGGCACGCGATCGCCAATGGAGTTTTTCTGGCTTCGGCCAATCGGGTGGGCACGGAGGATGCCTTGACGTTCTGGGGCCGGTCTTTTATCTGCAATCCCTTCGGCGTAGTTCTGGCGCAAGCCGGGCAGGATGACGATGAGATCCTCATCGCCGCCTGCGACCTGTCGCAAATAGAAACCACCCGTCAAAATTGGCCATTTTTTCGTGACCGAAGAATCGACGCATATCAGGACATCGTCAAAATCTTTAACGATCCCAATGACTGACCCTCAATATCCCGCCGACATGGGATTCCGAATGCCGGCGGAATGGGAACCGCACTCAGGAACCTGGCTTGCCTGGCCCCATAATCTGGAAACCTGGGACAAAGAGGTTTTGCCACACGTCGAGCAGACTTACCTTTCGATAATACAGGCTCTTGCTCCGGGGGAGATCGTCCACATTCTGGTGGACAATGAGACCTCTCTGGAATCGGTAAAAATTAAAATAGCCAACGCAGGCTTTCCCTGTGACCCATTGCGATTTTATATTATTCCCACCGATGATGCCTGGATCAGGGATTATGGCCCCAATTTCCTGGTATCCGGAAATCCGGAGCATAGGCAAATTGCACTCAACAACTGGCGGTTCGATTCATGGGGCGGCAAGTACGACTGGGAATTGGACGACCGGGCTGGCGGCGAAATAGCGCGTCTCTTGAAATTACCGGCGTTTGAACCGGATATTGTTCTGGAAGGCGGCGCCATCGACGTCAATGGACTGGGAACCTGTCTGACCACGGAATCCTGCCTGTTAAACGTCAATCGAAATGGCGGATTAGACCGGCATACCGTTGAAAATATCCTGAGAAATTATCTTGAAGTCAAAAATATTATTTGGTTGAAAGGTGAAATCGAAGGCGATGACACGGATGGGCATATTGACAATCTGGCCCGTTTTGTCAACCCCAGAACAGTTGTCTGCGCTTGCGAAGAGGATTCCGCCGCATCAAGCTACAAAGCACTGAATGACAATTATGAAAGCCTGCAATCCGCGGCAGATCAGGATGGAAATTTGTTGAACGTCATCCGCCTTCCCATGCCGGGGGCGGTTAATACAGGTTCCACCAGACTGCCGGCGAGCTATGCAAACTTTTATATCGGCAACCGGACCGTTCTCCTTCCGGTATTCAACGTTCCTAATGACAGCAAGGCGGAGTCAATTATCCAAAAAATCTTCCCGGACCGGGAAGTCGTCCCCCTCCCCTGCCGGGAACTGCTCGCTGGACTGGGGGGGCTCCATTGCATCACCCAACAACAACCCGCCTGAACGGGCATGACAACTTTGACCAACAAATTTCAAATATCCATTTTTTTCAGGGCGCTGATTCCGCGTTGAATCGGCAGGTAACCTGCCGTCAGGGAGAGTACAATAATAAGCGCGTAACAAATGGGCACGTCGATGCCACCAAGGGATTTCAGCAAAAACTTTTCGTTAAAGTGGACGTACATGGGCCTTCCCACTAACATCAGGATCAATCCGATGAAGCCGAGGCTCATCGTCATGAAAAGGATGCCTCCGGTTCCCGCCGGGATTTCGGAGATATTATCATGGTCGAAGGAAGGATAGATCGCTCCCAGACCGATGCCCATTCCCACCAGCCCTACGGTTACCAAAAAGACTCCTATGAAGGAAACATTCATGACATAGGCATCCACTTGCAGTAGATAATTTGAAACGATCAACAAAAATTCTCCGATGCAAAGCAGGGGCGGAAAAAACATCCAGAATTTGCTCCAAAGAAATTTTTTCATTTCCACGGGAGCGGTATAAATCGCCCACATGCTTTTGCCTTCCAGACTGGTGGCGGAAAAAACAAACCGGGAGACCAGGGCCGATAACACAAATCCGATCAAACCAATATTCAAAACCGATACCACGTTCTTCAATACGATATTATGCAAAGGCAGGTTCATGATGTTGAAGATGTAAACGAATACCAGGGCACAAAGAATAAAAATCTGCGACCACTGCTCAGGATCACGCCTGAATATTTTCATATCTTTTTCAAGCAAAGCCCGCTGAGTGGGGCCAATGGGAAGTTTTTTCCAGAACCAGAAACCGGGTTTTAACGATTCCTTTTTGGCCAAAGGGGCATGAGATGCTTCCTGCACCAGAGTCCAACCTGCAAAATAAATTTTTCGGCCCGTTGCCCAAAGAACCGCCAGACCTGCAAGAGCGGTCGAATAAAGATAAAGAGACTGCATCAGCGCGACCTTGAAATCGCCCCCTACCCAACTTGTCAGCCCATAGGATATCCAACTGGTGGGAAGAAATTTATAGTCGGGGACCTTCAGGCTCTCCACGAACATGATGATTCGCTCATCCGAGATTTCCTGTCCAAAAAATTTTTCAGGGGAAAGAAAACGAAGGTAAACCACCATGCCGACTAAAAATATCAGTCCAAAAAATGAAAGCACCTGATGCGCTTTTTTGGCGGGAAAATACCGCATTAAGCCCATAATAGCTAATGCCCCAATCAGACAGGCGATCATGATAAAGGGCAATATATTAAACAGCAGATAAAAGTAATATGTCCAGGGAACCTGGAAAAAATATCCATAAGCGGAAAAAATAGGCAGAGTGAACAGAAGAACCATCCAGGAACTGTGGGTCATGCTTTGATGGAAACGGGAAAAAATAAAGGTCCCCATACTGACGGGCATGGAATGAATGAGGTCCAGGTCTTTTGAAATATAAAAAACAGACAACGATACGATGAGACTGGAAAACCAGACCATGACGAAAAGGGTCAGGAAGATGACATTGATCAACTGCGCGATTATTTCCTCCCCGATCTGCATGGGAAGACCATCCAGGTAACGGACGATGCGCAAAAAAAACAGGAAATCTCCGTAAACAAACAGAGCGGCCATGACCCCGATCATCCCCCAGCGAAGTTTTTTTTCGCGGGTAGGACGGGAGAAATTATTTTTCCAAGCGGCCAGGCGATACCGCAGGATAATAAAAAAATGATTCATTATTCACATCCCGTTAACTATTTTGCTCTAAATTTTACTTTAGGAATATGAATCAGGATCGCACAGTCCTAGAGGCTATACAATAATAAATCAATAGGTTAAACAGTGGGGAGAAACAAATCGCGAAAAATTTGTTGCAAAATCCTTGAAATACCGGGCCAATGAGGACGAGACTCCCTGCACGCGGATTTCAAGCGGATTCAAAAATTGCTATCTCTAAATGAACGACCCCGCATTGGATGCAAGTGTCATTGGGAGATTGTTCCTTGCTACATTTTGGACATGTCATTGGCGCCAGCCCTCAATTTACCTCTTGTTTTCCAAGACGTTTAGAATGGCTATCAAACAGTAGACAGGAAAATTCCAAAATTGTGACGGTGGCATGAAATAAAATTACTAACAGGAAATAAGAAATCGCGGGA
>JADFGI010000233.1 GCA_022567815.1 Nitrospinota bacterium | reverse complement strand
GGGCTGGGGTAAATATAAACGTGCGATGGGTTTATGGCTGTTCGGGGCTCGTGAGCAAAACGAGCGTCAGCCCCCCATTTCCTCCCACGTAGTGGGGCTGGTGTACCCCTTTGGGGCATGAAGGCAATGGAAAGGATATCACAAGCGGAGCGAGCGTAGCCCACTCTTCCTCCCCGTGTAACGGGGAAGGGGTGAAACATGGCAAGTTATGACGTTATAATAATCGGGGCTGGTTTGTCTGGACTGGCCGCCGGGATTCGCCTGGCGCACTTCGACAAAAAAGTATGTATCGTCGAAAAACACGTCGAAGTGGGCGGCCTGAATTCCTTTTACGTGCGCAAGAACCGGACCTTCGATGTGGGTCTTCATGCGATGACCAACTACACCCCCAAAGGCGCCCGCCGCTCCCCCTTGGGCAAATTGCTCAAGCAGTTACGTTTCAAGCATGAAGACTTCCAGTTGTGTCCGCAGATAATGTCCCAAATCCGCTTTCCGGAAAAATCCCTGAACTTTACCAACGATTTCGAGTTTCTCAAGCAGGAGGTGGCAGAACAGTTTCCCCATCAGATAGATGGATTCCTCAAGTTGGTCCAGAAAATCGAAACATTCGACGAGCTGTCGCTGGATGGGGATACGCAGACCTCGACGCTGGATGTGTTGGCAAGTTTTATCAGCGACCAGTTGTTGATCGACATGTTATGTTGCCCCCTCATGTACTATGGCAACGCCCGCGAACGGGATATGGATTTTTATCAATTCGTCATCATGTTCAAAAGCATCTTCATGGAAGGATTCGCCAAACCGCTCAAAGGAATGCATTTCCTGCTCTCCCTGTTAGTGGACAAGTATAAAAACCTGGGGGGGGAATTACGCATGGGCGCAGAGGTGGAGTCGATTGACGCGGACCAGGGAAAAGTCCGCTCGCTGACCTTGAAAGGGGGGGAATGCCTCCCGGCGCAAACAGTCATTTCCTCAATGGGCACGGTTGAAACGTTACGGCGATGTCGGCCTCAGCTAGCCATGGAGAAGACATGGCCGGTGGGCCAGTTGTCTTTCATGGAATCCATTTTTGTATTGGACCGGGAACCCAGGGAATTGGGATACGATAAAAGCATCGTGTTTTTCAGCACCCGGCCCCGGTTCGAGTATCGTGTTCCCGATCAATTGATCGACGTGACCAGCGGGGTCCTGTGTTGTCCCAATAATTTCAATTACCCGCAACCCTTGGCAGAAGGGATGCTGAGGCTGACCAACCTGGCCAGTCCCCGTTTGTGGAACGAGCCTTCGCGCAGGGAATACATCCAGGCAAAAAAGGATTGCCGGACCGAGGCGCTGGAATCGCTGTTTACATTTTTCCCCGATTTTCGTGATTCTGTGGTATTTTTAGACACGTTTACGCCCAAGACCATCTATAAGTATACCGGGCATTTGAATGGCGCGGTCTATGGGTCCCCCCGTAAAATAAAAAACGGGACCACCCCGGTAGAAAACCTGTTTATCTGCGGTACCGACCAGGGATTTTTGGGCATTGTTGGCGCCACCTTGAGCGGAATTTCCATGGCCAACTTTCATGTTTTGCAGAGATCGGTCAAATCATAATAACTTATTATCAAGTAATGCTTTATGGCTAGAGATTGGTTAAAGGGAGCAAAATCTTTTTACGATATTGTCGTCATCGGAAGCGGCCTGGCGGGAATGACGGCGGCCAATCTACTGGCGCGCTTTGGGCACTCCGTTCTTTTGGCGGAACATCATTACAACCTGGGCGGCATGGCTACCTGGTTCAAACGCCGGGGAGGCCACATCCTCGATATTTCCCTGCATGGATTCCCCTACGGGATGATTAAAACCTTCCGCAAATACTGGACCCGGGAAATGGCCGATTCGGTTATCCAGCTCAAAGGCATCCATTTCGATAATCCACAATTTTCCGTGAAAACAACATTTGACAAGGTCGATTTCAGCCGTATTTTAATGGAACATTTCGGCATTATGAAGGATGTGATCGAGGATTTTTTCAAGACCGCCCGCAGCATGAATTTTTACGACGACATTGTCATGACCACCGGCGAATTATTTGAAAAATTTTTCCCCGGCAGGAAAGATGTCTGGCGGTTTCTCATGGAACCCATCACTTACGCCAATGGCTCCACTCTGGACGACCCCGCCCTGACGTATGGAATCGTGTTTTCCAATTTCATGGACAAGGGAGTTTTCACTTATCAGGGAGGGACGGATCAACTCATCAAAAAAATGAAAAAGGAGCTGTTGAAAAACGGCGTCGATATCCGCAACCATTGCCTGGTTGAAAAAATTCATGTTAAAGACAATGCCGTGCATGGTGTCAGAATCAACGGGCAAGACATCGCCTGCAATGCGGTTCTCTCCAACTCAAACCTGCTGACCACCATCCACAAACTGGTGGGGGATGAAAATTTCGATCCCAAGTTTGTTGAAGAAGCGAAAAAAGTCCGTCTGAACAACTCCAGTTGCCAGGTATATATGGGGATCAGAAAAGGTGAAAAAATCGATTATGTAGGGGATCTCCTGTTTTCCTCAGATGCGGATGAATACAATACGGAAATGATCTTGAGTAAGAATGTCACCAGCCGGACGTTTTCATTTTATTATCCGGATATCCGGCCTGGAACCAACCGCTATTCCATCGTCGCTTCCACCAACGCCAAATATGAGGATTGGGCCTCCCTGGATGATAAAACGTATCAAGTAGAAAAGAACCGTTTGATCGAAGCCACCCTGAATTCTCTCGAAAAATACGTCCCGGATATCCGAAAAAAAATCGACCATGTAGAAGCGTCCACGCCTAAAACCTTCAAGCGTTATACCCTGCATCCCAGTGGGACTTCTTTTGGAACCAAATTTGAAGGATTAAAAGTCAGCCGCGATCTACCCAAACAAATTTCCGGATTGTTCCATTCCGGCTCGGTAGGGATCATCATGTCCGGCTGGCTGGGGGCCGCCAATTATGGCGTTATCGTGGCCAATGAAGTGGACAAGCTGGTCCGCTCCATGGACTCCAAAAAAGAATTGGTCTCCGCTTCCGTTTAAGCTGTAACTAAATGCTGACTCCTGTTTCGTGTCCCAACCACCCGATCATTCGTTCACGGCATCTGCATGCAATTTGATTTTTCAGGTCAAACCGCCATTGTGGTTGGGGGAACGCGGGGAATTGGCCGCGCCATTTCGGAAGCCTTCCTGCAATCCGGAGCTAAGGTCATTGCAACCTACCAATCCAACGATCAGGCCGCCGATGCGTTTCGCGACGCCAACGCCAACTGCGCCGACCGCCTGGACTTGCAAAAATTTGATATCACTCAATACAACCAGGTGGAAAATTTTTTCCGCCTTGTGGAGGAAAAGCACGGTCCCTTCCAGATCATGGTCAACAGTTCCGGCATCCGCAATGATTCGGTAGTGGGGTTGATGAAAGAAACCGACTGGCAACGGGTGATCGACACCAATTTGACGGGGACTTTCAATGTCTGCAAACAGGCGGTGCTGAGCCTCATGCGCCAGCGCTATGGCCGAATCATCCTCATCACCTCGCCCATAGGAAAATTCGGGTTTGCCGGGCAATCCAATTACGCCGCGTCGAAAGCTGGCCAGGTGGCGTTCGCCCGTTCGTTGTCCAAGGAAGTGGCGAGCCGGAAGATCACCGTCAACTGTGTTTCGCCAGGTTTTATTGAAACCGATTTTATTGCCGACCTTTCGGAGGAACAACGCAAGGGGTATATCGCTCTCATTCCCCTGAAACGGTTTGGTTCCGCCCCGGAAGTCGCGCATTCCGTATTATTTCTTGCCTCAAAAGAATCGTCCTACATCACCGGAACGGTAAACGAAGTCACCGGCGGATTATAATTTCATGGAAGAATTTCTTCAATACATTCCCCACAGGCCGCCCTTCCTGTTTGTGGACCGTGTCGTCTCAGCAACCGAAGACCGCATTAAAACCCAAAAGGAAGTCAAAACCAATGAGCCGTATTTTGAGGGGCATTTTCCCGGTCGGCCTATCATGCCCGGAGTCTTGATTCTGGAATCGGTATTTCAGACGGGGGCCATCCTCATGGGCAAACGGATGCAGGGTGCAGAGAACCGTATTCCCGTAGTCACGCGGGTAAATCATGTTAAATTCAAACATGCCGTACTGCCGGGGGATACGATGGAGATGGAGGTGAATCTGAAGGAATGGGTCGATCCTGCCTGTTTCTTGTCCGGAAAAGTGACCGTGAACGGCAAAACGGCAGTGACCGTTGATTTTGCAGTCATGCTGGTGGAGGAAATCAAATGAGTTTTCTGAATCTGCAAGGCAAGACGTTTCTGGTGTTCGGGGTCGCCAATAAAAAGAGCGTGGCCTATCATATTGGCAAAGTGCTGGCCGAAGAGGGTGCAGAGGTGCTTTACAGCGTTCGCTCTGACGAGAGGAAACAATCCGTCACAAAATTCGTGGGCGCGGCTCCGGTTTATGTGTGCGATGTCGAAAAATCGGATGACATCGGCAGGCTCCGCGAACAGGTAGGCCAGGACCGCAAAAAAATCCACGGAATTGTGCATTCCATCGCTTTTGCTAATTTCGCCAACGGCGTCAAACCGTTTCATGAGACAGGCAAAGCGGATTTTTTGCAATCCATCGACATCACCTGCTTTTCCCTTATTCAATTGGCGAACGCCTTCAAGGATCTTTTAGATAAGCAGGCTTCCGTTGTTACCGTGTCCATCTCCACCACGCGGATGGCAGCGGAAAATTACGGCTACATGGCCCCGGCCAAGGCGGCGCTGGATTCCTCCCTGTGTTTCCTGGCAAAATCGTTCAGCGCGTTTTCACAAATCCGCTTCAACTCGGTCAATGCCGGCCTGCTCAAGACCTCCGCCTCCGCCGGAATTCCCGGTTACGTCGATTCCTACCTTTATGCCGAAGAACTGACCCTGCGTAAAAAAGCCCTGACCACTAAGGAAGTGGCCAACGCGGCGGTGTTTTTATTGAGCGAACGGTCCAGCGGCATCAATGCCCAAGGAATCGTCCTCGATGCCGGCATGTCCATCAACTACTTCGACCGGGACATGGTGAAAAAGGCCATGAAACCCGAGTAGCGGAAGAGCTCCTTTTTTTTCCATGATCACAGACCAGATAGCCTTTCCATTTTACAGATATCCCCTGTATATCTATTAACATGATCTGGTTATAGGATTTTTTAAGGCAAACTTTCCACAAAGCATTATCGAAGAAATGTGCCAATTTCCGCACAAAATTGGAAAATTCCTGTTGTTATTTGAAATTAAATGAGTTATCGTATTATATT
>JADFGI010000232.1 GCA_022567815.1 Nitrospinota bacterium | reverse complement strand
GGAATAAACGGTAATAAGAAAGGCGTTAAATACAGAGGGAAAGTTGAACAGGAGTTGACCCCCAGTCAATATGCTCATGCTTTAAAATTGTTCAGAGAATGGGACCAAAAAAAATGAGAAGTAACTTTATTGGTGGATTTTTTTCTTCTCATACGGTCAGGGATTTAGCCGGAATGAACGACCCCGCCGCAAGCGCCAGCGTGACGCTGGACCCAATTTTAACGTGCGATGGGTTTTTGAAGAATTAATAGTTTCCCTATTTTCCCAGGGGTTCGTGAGCAAAACGAACGTCTGCCCCTAAATTTCCTCCCGCGTAGCGGGGCGGGGTATAAAACCCACTGGTGGGAATCAAACCGCCGAATCTACCTCTTCCTTGAACGAATCCCTCCACCGGGTCAGGCTGGTTAAAGCATTTTCAAAGATTTTCTGGTTTCTCACCTTTTTATTTCTGATCCCCATTTCCTTGACCGGGAAAAGCCCAAAATTGATGTTCATTGGCTGATAGTTTTTCGACGGTTTTGTCGTGACGTAATTATGCAGAGCGCCCATTGCCGTCTCCAGTGGTGGGGGCACAAACTCCTCACCTGAAATTTTCCTGATGGCGCTCAAACTGGCCAGCAGTCCCATCGTCGCGGATTCCACATAGCCTTCCACCCCGATGATTTGACCCGCAAAATAAATCCCCGGTCGGGATTGAAGGTCCAAATTTTTCGTGAGTATTCCAGGCGCGTTGATATAGGTGTTCCTGTGGATCGCCCCCAACCTGAAAAACTCGGCCTTTTCGAGTCCCGGAATCAGGGTGAAAACTCTTTTTTGTTCAGGATAGGTGAGTTTGGTTTGGAATCCCACCAGATTGAACGCCGTTGATTGCTTATTTTCCCGGCGCAACTGCACAACGGCATGTGCCAATCGTCCGGTTTCGGGATGTGGCAGGCCAACGGGTTTGAGGGGACCAAAAGCCAGCGTCTTTTGTCCGCGGGCGGCCAGTTCTTCAATAGGCAGGCAACCTTCAAAATAAATCGGTTTCTCAAAAGACGCAAAAGGAACTTTCTGCGCATGATTCAGCTCATGCACGAATTGCCGATATTGCTCCGCGTCCATCGGACAGTTCAGGTAGTCATCCCCTCCCTTGTTGTAACGCGAGGCAAAAAAGGCCTTGTCGTAATCAATGGTATTGGCGTCGACAATCGGCGAAAGGGCATCATAAAAGTAGAGGTATTTCTGCCCGACGATTCTTTTGATGTCCTCGGAAAGTTTTGGAGACGTCAAAGGCCCGGTAGCGATGATGACGGGGCCTTCATCCGGGATTTCCACCACTTCGTCACGCTTTAAAGTGATGTTTGGGTGCTGAAGGATTCGTTCTGTTATCTCTTGGGAAAACAAATCCCGGTCAACGGCAAGGGCGCCTCCTGCGGGAACGCAATGACGGTCCGCAGCGGAAATCACAATGGAGTTGAACTTTCTCAGCTCTTCTTTAAGAAGAAAAGGAGCCGAATGGGGCAAGTTGCTGCCTAGAGAGTTACTGCAAACCAGCTCGGCGCATTGATCGGTTTTATGCACCGGCGTAGGAATTTTAGAGCGCATTTCATACAAAATAACAGTCACGCCTTTTTCCGCCGCCTGCCAGGCCGCTTCCGATCCCGCCAAGCCGCCGCCAATGACCGTCAAATAAGTTTTCATTTCAAAAACCTAAGCCGCCACATGGGCTTTTTTGAATCCGCATTCAGGACAAACTATGGAAACCCCTTCTTCCTTTTTAAACTTTTCAACCATAAAAGGATGCTTGCACTCCGAGCAGGCTTCGGCCACCGGTTTTGCCCAGGACGTGAATTTACAATCCGGGTACAAACTGCACCCATAAAATGTTCTTCCCTTTTTGGTTCTGCGGGGTGCAATTTCGCCCTTGCAATTATCCTCAGGGCAGGAAATTCCAAGACCAATGGGTTTGGTGAATTTGCATTCGGGATAATTCGAGCAGGCGATGAACTTTCCAAATCGGCCCATTTTCATTATCAGGGGAGATTGGCATTTATCGCAAGTGCCATCCACTTCCTCGGTCGCCGCTTCACCGGGTTTCGAATCATCGCCAAGGTTCTTAGTGTTTTTGCATTCCGGGTAGCCTGTACAGGCCATAAATTTTCCAAAGCGGCCCCATTTAATGACCATCGGTTTTTCGCATTTTTCACAAACCTCATCGGTTTCTTCCACCTGGTTTTTAAGATCCTTCATTTTCTTTTCCGCTTCTTCCAGGTTGATTTTAAATGGCTTGTAAAAGTCCTGAAGCGCCTTAACCCAATCCATTTTTCCCTCTTCGATTGCATCCAGCTGATCTTCCATTTTGGCCGTAAATTCCGTGTTGATGATTTCGGGAAAATTTTCCACCAGCGCGTCGGAAACCAAAAATCCCAATTCAGAGGGGAACAACCTGCGCTCCTCGGAACGAATATAATCCCGGTCCTTGATGACGCTGATGGTTGCCGCGTAGGTGCTGGGTCTGCCGATGCCTTTATCCTCCATCTCTTTCACCAACATCGCTTCCGAAAACCGGGGCAACGGCTGAGTGAAATGCTGGTCGGGATTGATCCTTAGTAATTTTAAAACGTCACCCTTTTCAAGCTCTGGAAGGATGCGGTCACTGTCTTTTACTTTTTCCTTGGGCTTATCGTCACTCACATCGGATTTATCCTCGCTGGTTTCCACATAGACCTTCATGAAACCGGCGAATTTCAGGATGGACCCGTTACTGCGGAACAGATAGGGACTTGAGCTAATATCGAATTGCGTTGTATCCATGATCGCCGGAACCATCTGGCAGGCAACAAAACGCGACCATATCAATTGATAGAGATTGAATAGTTCTGTTTCAAGATATTCCTTGATCGATGTGGGTTCTATCGAAACTTCCGATGGACGGATGGCTTCATGCGCTTCCTGAGCCGATTTCTTGCTCTTGTAAAAATTTGGCTTTGCCGGAAGATACTCTTTCCCATACCGTTCGGGAATGAATTCCCGCACCATATTCAGCGCATCGTCGGAAAGACGTACGGAATCGGTACGCATATAGGTGATCAAACCCACTGTCCCCTTCGACCCCAATGCCAACCCTTCGTATAGTCGTTGAGCCAGCATCATGGTCTTTTTAGGCGAAAAGTTTAATTTTCGTGAAGCTTCCTGTTGCAGACTGCTCGTAATAAATGGAGCCGTGGGATTGCGCTTTCTTTCCTTCTTGGTAATATTTTCCAGAACCAGTTTGGCCCCATCAAGATCGCTGACAATTTTATCGGCTTCTTCCCTGTTATTCACCACCGCTTTTTCATCGTTAATTTTGAACAGCTTGGATTCAAACTCAGGGGGTGTTTTTCCTTCAAGGTCCAGTTCGACGGACCAATATTCCTCTGGCTTAAAAGCTTGAATTTCTCTTTCCCGTTCAACCACCATTCGGAGCGCCACGGATTGAACCCTGCCGGCGCTGAGTCCCCGGTGGATTTTCTTCCATAAAATAGGGCTGATTTTATAACCCACCAAGCGGTCAAGAATCCGTCTTGCCTGCTGGGCGTTCACTCTATTTTCATTGAGTTCCGTGGGATTTTTTAGGGCCTCCAGCACCGCTTTTTTGGTGATTTCATTAAATGAAACCCTGTAAATCTTTCCCTTGGCAAATTTCCTGATTTCATTACCGATATGATAGGCGATGGCTTCGCCTTCACGATCCGGATCGGGAGCGAGGTAAATAGTATCCACTTTTTTCGCGGCGGCCTTGAGCTCACTGAGAATTTTCCCTTTACCGCGAATGGTAATATAATCGGGCGCAAAATTGTTATCCACGTCCACACCTAATTTCTTTTTCGGCAGGTCTTTGATATGCCCCACAGACGCTTTGATGATAAAGTCTTTGCCCACAATCTTCTTCAAGGTATTTACTTTTGTAGGTGACTCCACAATCAACAATGATTTAGCCATGATTCCTCGTTAAGTCAATTTTCATAAGGCGACGAACAATTTACCTTCCAATTGCCGGATAAACCCGTTCAATTCCAGTTGAACCAGTGTAGCCGAAACTTCAGCCGGTGACAATCGGCTGTTTTCCATAATAATGTCGATATGCTTTTCTTCCTGGCTCAATACCGATAGCACCTGCCGTTCAATGGATGACAAACAAGTGGTTTCCAAACTTGTTTTCCCAGCCTGGCGATTCTTTTCAAGAAAACCCTGAACAGATTCCGAAAGCTCCTGCACAATTGAATCAGGACCGTCCACAAGGATCGCTCCATTTTTTATCAAGCGGTTGGTTCCCTTGCTGTTTGGTGAGTTTATGTTGCCGGGAACCGCAAAAACTTCGCGTCCCTGCTCAAGAGAAAATTCAGCAGTGATCAATGCGCCGCTTTTCTCACCCGCTTCAATGACCACAGTTCCATGAGAAAGACCGCTGATGACCCGGTTTCGAGCCGGGAAATTATTTCTGTCCGGTCTCATGGTTACCGGAAACTCGGAAAGGATGGCGCCCCGATCTACAATTTTGTCCCGTAACTGCCGGTTCTCCGGCGGATAAGTGTGAGAAAGCCCGCAACCAAAGACGGCGATGGTTTCCCCACCCGATTGCAAAGCGCTTTTATGGGCCAGGGTGTCGATGCCGCGTGCCAATCCGCTCACAATGCATATTCCCATGTCTGATAAACGTTTGCAAAGGGCCTCGGTGATAATTCTTCCATAATTGGTCGGCTTTCTTGTGCCGACAACAGCCAGCGGCACCGGAAACTCATCAAGGTTCTTTCCCTTGAAATATAAAACAGGGGGCGGATCATAAATGGCTTTCAACAAGGGAGGGTACCCAGGGCATTCCAGGGTGAGCACTTCCAATCCCAACTTGTCTATAAAATGCCATTCCCGCTCGACATTTTTTTCGACCTCGAATTTGCGAATCTCGTCGGCAACTTTCTTGCCAATCCCTTCCACCTGCATCAAATCATTCAAGGAGGAACGGAAAACCTGTTCCGGCGAACCCAGAACCGTTACCAGGCGATGAAAAAGGGTCTTCCCCACTCCCACCACCATATTCAAAGCCACCCAATACTGTTTTGGGTCCATGAAGAATTAATTTAAAGGGGTTTCGATAAATTGATAATTTTTAGACCCGCGTAGCGCTGGCCCGCGTGACGCTGGACCCAGTGTTAACGTGCTATGGGTTTATGGCTAATCAAACCTTTCTTCGTAAAACCGTCATTGCGCGCCCTTCAGCAAGTTCAGGACAGGCTCCGCGTTGGAAATTTCACGGTTCAATTCCGCGACCGCCATATTAAAGTTGTACACGGTTTCATAATAACCGCT
>JADFGI010000231.1 GCA_022567815.1 Nitrospinota bacterium | reverse complement strand
GCGGTCGCATTCCAGAATCGACGGCCAAATACAGCATTGGTCGATAGCGTTGCCAAGTGCGGGCAGTTAACGCGTTCTTGGAATTCGCTAACTTGTCGGCGGCGGCAAGAAGCGCAACAATTTCATTCTTACTAGGAATGACAACAGGCTCTTGATAACGGGAATCGGCGCGGATACAAATGCCCGCCGCAACATTGTGTGGAAGCACGCCACGAATGGTCATTTCCTTCATGATCGACTGAAAGGATGACAAAACCTTGCCAGCAACGACGCGGCTAATATTACTTCTTAGAAGCCATGATCGGAAGGCCACAATGTCGGGTGGTGTCAGTTCATGGATTTCTTTCTGCCAATCATAAGCGGTGATGAAACTGGCCCTGTATTCGTAGTTCTTGCTGGTGTATGGCGTTACCGGCTCCCGACCATTAAGGCCTTCCTTTTCACAAATATTGAGCCACATATCCGTTGCCTGTTTGACGCTCTTGATTTCGCTGTGGTGGTTGGATTGGGGTTCAAGCGTCTTGCCACTCTCTACGAAACCACGCGCTTCTTTGAGCGTATCAAAGGTTTTGAACGCATAGCCTGATTTTACTGCTTTACTGGGGTATCGGACCTGGTATGTGGTTCCTTTTCTTCCTACCCGCTTCCTGATATCTGCCATGATGATTCTTAAAGCAAATTCCCTCCTGCGAATCAATCAAAAAACGTATGGACTCTAGTGTTTTGCACTGTTTTCAGCCTCTATCTGGAGCTTGCGATAGATTGTGACCAGAGTTCCCTTTTCGATCTTGAGTTTGTTTTCAATCGGATCAACAAAGAACGGTAATTTTCGTTTGCCGGTAGCATCTGTCTGCGCGGCGCGCTTCATTTGCCGGGCTGATAACTCAACGCCCAAATCGGCCAGAACCAGTCGTGCCTGTTCTAAATTGATATAGCAGGGTTGCTTCATGTTTTCACTCACCTCCCTATCTAAAGTTTGTAATCAGCTGCTGCGCTGTGATAAGGTCCATCGCTATATATCTTATCTATTTTCCGCCCCAGCTTATTGCGCGGCACGACTTCATCACCAAAGCCATTTGTCGGATTTATATAGAGCGTCGCCCCGCGTGAATAACGCACAGCATATTCTTCTTCGACCTCCATCAGTTTTTCGAATAAAGCCTGTCTGATTTCAGCAAGAGTCATCTCTCCCTTGACCTGAATCTGCATGATTAAAGCCTTTTGTAAAATAAATTCAACAACCTAAAGTATATATACATAATACATTTACAACCGTTAATTTCCTCTTAACAAAAAACCTGTATCCCTTACTGGGCAAGGCCTATCCGCCACCCAACTAGCCCAAACGGATTATTTAAAGCCAGCTCTGAAAGATCAGAGTTGGCTTTTTTTATGATGGCGAGGATGCCGCAAGGTTACAAGCTTGTCCCGCATGAGACAGTGTCAGCATGGATAAACCGGAAATTACGGGAAAAGAATTTAACCATGATTTTTAGAAAATACATCACAGCTAAAGAATTGGCCGTTTACCTGGCCATAAAGGTCAAGACTGTCTATAGCTGGGTGGAGTCTGGAAAAATTCCCGCTTACAAACTCAATGGGGCTTTGCGATTTAACCTCAATGAAATTAACGAATTCATCTGTAAAAACCGCGTGCAGCCAGTCAATGCAGACAGAAAAGCAAAGAAAATTATTGGCGAGAAAGTCAGATTTGGTCATAATCAATATGATAGTGGCCAAAAGACGCCTCGTTAGAAGGGAGGTTCCCTATGTACAAACGAGGAAATGTCTATTGGTGCAAAATAGCTCTTCCTGGAAGAAAGCCCCTCTATCAAAGCCTGGGCAAGAACAAGAAACTTGCCAAGACTTTGGAAGCAAAGATCAGGGCAGACATCCATGAAGGGAAGTTCTTTGAAAAGAATGAGGGTGAATATTTAACGGTTGCCGGTCTTTTGGATATGTACCGTGTCCGTCATGCCGAGCCTAACAAGAAACCGGAAAGCCTCAAAACAGATCACTATCTGGGGAAAAGGATCAACGAATTTTTTGGCGCGTTGTTCCTCACAGAAGTGACTCCAGGCAAGATTGAGGATTACATGGTCAAACGGCGGGCCGATGGCGTGAGTGCTGTCACCATTCACCATGAATTAAATCTGCTCCGCCATGCCTTTACTCTGGCTTTCAAGAAATGGGATTTAATCAAGTCCAATCCCTTCGAGAAGGTTCAACTTCCTTCCGGTGAGACAAGGCGCGTGCGCTATCTCAAACCGGATGAAGAAGAAAGGCTGTTTGTGGAATTGGAAAAACGGGGTGACTGGCTCACCGCCGTGGTGATTATCGCACGGGAAACGGGTCTTCGCTTGACCAACGTTTGCGAGTTGACCTGGGATCAAGTGGATCTGTTCAAACGCTCCATCGAAATTGAGCATACCAAAAATGGACGGCCCGTCTGGGTTCCCATGACAGAGGATGTCTTTGAGGAACTAAAAGCTCTGAACAAGGTGAGGACTCTTGAAACCAACCGTGTGTTTTGGATCGATGGAAAACCCATTCACCGTTATTGGGTGGGATTGGCCTTCAGGCGGTTGTGCAAGCGGGCAGGAATCGAAAACTTCCGGTTCCATGATCTGCGGCATGATTTCTGCTCGAAACTTGTTCAAGCCGGTCAACCGTTGCATGTCGTTGCCGAGTTAGCGGGTCATACCAAGATCACGACAACACAACGCTATGCTCACTTGAGTCCAGAGGTCAAACGCCAAGCCATTGATGCTCTTTCTTGCTTCAATAAAAGGGGAGCAAAATGATTGGTTACAATTTGGCTACAGTCCACTAAAAAGGGGTTACGGTAAAAACCGTAACCCCTTATAAACAAAAGTGGAGCTGGGGAGGATCGAACTCCCGACCTCTTGAATGCCATTCAAGCACGCTCCCATCTGCGCCACAGCCCCATTTCATTCCGGCTTTGTCAATTTCTGATAACCTCTTGATCCTAATGGTTTTCCAATTCCTGTCAAGTCAAATCCTTTTCTCATTTCTTCCTTCTCGCCGCTTGCCTTCACGCTAAATGATTATATAATAAACGATAATTTTTTTTCACCTAGAGCCCCTGGGCAAAATTTTTGCCCCGGATTCTCCAACTTAATCGAGACAAACTATTGTGATCAGCAGGATAAAACGCCGCATCCGAAACATTTTTATCACCGGGCTTCTGATCACCCTGCCAATTGCGATCACGTTCTTTATCCTTAAATTCCTGTTCAACAATCTCGACGCTCTGTCCCCCGTTTTCACGGACCTTTTAATCCAGGCCGGAGTTCCCATACCGGAAGGATTTCGCATCCCATTTCTGGGCTTCTTAATGACGTTTCTGATTATCCTGCTGGTAGGATTTTTGACCACGAATATCGTCGGCAAACAGGTTGTCCATTTAGGCGAAAATTTGGTGGAGAAAATTCCTTTTGTCCGCCGAATCTATAGTGGCACCAAGCAAGTCGTGGTCGCTTTCGCCAACGCCGATGCCGATTCGTTTAAAAAGGTGGTGCTTATTGAATTCCCAAGAAAAGGAGTCCACGCAATTGGATTTGTCACCGGTGAGGCCGGGAGAGAAATCCGGCAACATACCAGCGCTCAGTATATCAATGTATTTATTCCCACAACACCAAATCCAACTTCAGGTTTCCTGGTATTCGCTCCCCCGGAAGAGGTCCAGGAAATAGCCATGAGCATTGAAGATGGTGTCAAATATGTCATTTCCGGGGGCATCGTGGACAACCAAACCCACAACCTTCCTCCCCTCCCTCATAGCGAGAACATTAAAGGAATAGGGGTTTGACCCTCTCCCCATTTCCCCTCAAAATCCTCTATCAGGACAACCATTTAATCGCAGTTTACAAACCCCCCGGACTTGCCACGCAAGCGGATACCGCCGCAGGCCCGTCCCTGCTCGACCAGACAAAGCAATGGATAAAGACAGAACACAACAAACCCGGCAATGTGTTTTTGGGACTGGTCCACCGGCTGGATAAACCGGTGGCAGGCGTGGTTTTGTTCGCCAAAACATCCAAAGCGGCGTCCAGGCTCTCGAAACAATTCCGTGAACGCACCACCCGCAAAATCTACCGGGCCGTAACAATGGAAACGCCCAATCAGGCAGATGGAGACCTTGTTCACTATCTTCGAAAAGAAAATTCCCTGAAAGCCACCGTTTTTCCACGACCCACTCCCGGTGCAAAAAAAGCCGTATTGTCCTATGTCCTAATGGAAAAATTATCCAACGCCAGCATTCTCGAGGTGACACTCGAAACCGGGCGGTTCCATCAGATACGGGCGCAATTAGCCTTTATGGGCAATCCGATTCTTGGCGACATAAAATACGGGGCTCCCTTTGCTCTGCCTGACCGGCAGATCGCCCTGTACGCACGGAAACTCATTGTCCAGCATCCCATTTCGGGAGAAGAAATAACCTTTGAATCCCCGCCGCCGCCGGGCTGGCCTTTTGCAAAAAAATAAATTCAACCACAGATGAACCCGAATAGATTCACCATGGGCTTGTTATATTTCACCATTGCCTTCATGCCCCTGTTATATCCTCTTCATTAGCTTTCATGCCTCGAAGGGGTAGAAGGGGTATATCGAAGGAGGAGCCCGCCGGATGAAAAAGTCTGGGATAGAAATCCTACCCCTTGGTATTTTTGCAGGTATAAGCTTCGTCGGTGGTCCAGGAAAGGGATATGTAGTCTGGCAGTTGCGCGGTTTTTCTATCCAGGATGGCTGATTTTATTTGCTCGCAGGTCAGGTTTTTTACCCTAACGAGCTTGGCATTTTTAAGAGTTGTCCCGCTCAAATCGGTTTCACTGAGGTTGGCGTCGGTGAGATTGCTATCGCCCAAATTGGCACCACTGAGATTGGCCTTGTGGAGGTCCGTTCCGCTCAAGTCCGCGCCTTCAAGGTTTGCTCCCCGGAGGTCGGCCTCATCCAGATCCATCCCCACGAGGCGTGATTGCTTGAGGTTGGCGGCAAACAAGTTGATCTTGCGTAAATCCGACCCGCTAAGATCGATTTTTTGGAGATTGGCTTTGTTGAAATCCGCTCCTCGGAGGTTGGCGTTCCTCATGATGACGCCGCTCAAATTCATCTGACTGAAATCAGTCCCACTCAAATCCACCCGGCTGAAATTTGTTTCGCGAAAAACAGCCCCGGCAAAATTGCAATTCCTGACAGTTGCTCCGGTGAAGTTTGCCCCGGTGAGGTTGGTGCGGCTGAGGTCCGCCCCGACGAGCCTGGCGGTTCTGAAATCGGCTCCAGAAAGATCAGCGCCGGTCATCACAAC
>JADFGI010000230.1 GCA_022567815.1 Nitrospinota bacterium | reverse complement strand
AAATTGATGGCATTTTACTTTTTGGTCTGGGCCGTGATATTTGTGGCCATTATTATTGCCGGGCGTCTGGCAGGGAGATATTTTAACCGATCAAATTTAGCGAAACTGCTGTTACTGTGCCTTGTTCCGGGCGTCGTGATTATTTTCCAGGGAAAGATCCTGTGGCTGGAGGCGTTGCGCCCGCTACCTTTAATTGTTTTCTTGTTCGCAGTATATCGCTTCTTTATTCAAGCGGATTTTTCTAAAGACCCATCTCAACTTGCAAGGTTAGGTGTTTTGCTTTTAGTGACGGCTTTTTCTGTTGCCTTGCTCGCAAAAATTATTTTTAAGGTACATGTCTATCATTACGGCGCCGCTTTGGCCATGCCGGCAACCCTGGTATTAGTCCATATTCTGTTTTATGAAGTGCCTCGCTCAATTTCCAGGACTCCCTCTTCCAATGTTTTTTATATATCATCCGCTTTGATTTTATTCCTTTTATTCACATATTCCCATGTTCGCGTGTCTTCTAATTTTTACATGAAAAAAGCTTTTCCTGTTGGCAAAGGTCCGGACATGATGATCGGTTATGACCCGCGAATCACTCCGAGAAGCATGATGTTTCGAGTCGCATTGGAAATTCTGGAAGAAGAGGTTGAAGTCGACGAAAGCATTGCGACTTTTCCTACGGGAGCTTTGCTGAATTATATGGCCAGGAGGGTGACCTCTGTGAAAAGCCTGAGTTTTAATCCGGTAATATTTAAACAGATTGGAGAACCGGCGGTTTTGGAAGATTTAAATCTTCATCCTCCTGATTATATCGTAATAATCTTTCATGATTATCTGGAGTTTGAGTACCGGTTTTTTGGCGTTGATTTCGGCAAGGGCATCTATGACTGGGTGCAAAAAAATTATTATCTGTTCCGGCAAATAGGCAGGGATCCGGTGAAGGACAAAGCTTTTGGGATACAAATTTTCAAGAGAAACCCCCCGGAGGAAAACTCGTAAAAACCCGCCATGGACCAAGGCCGAAGCGGGAGTTTTTTTGAATGATTTTCCCCTATGCCCCAGCCAAACATGTGATAGTCTGTTGCTAAATAACCTTGAGAATGCTTTTTATCAACCACAATTGATCGCTTAAGCTATCAATGATCTTAGGAGTTTTAAGTTATGAGGAAGACTTTTGTAAAATTATCAGCCGCTCTGTCCTTCCTGTTCCTGTTTGGAGTAACGCAGGCATTTGCCGACACTGCCGCCGTGACCATAACCGAGCCTGCGACCGGCTCTACGGTATCCAGCCCGGTAAAGGTTTGCATGGGCGTTAATGCGGTTGAAGTCGAACCCGCTAAAAAAGGCGTTAACAAAGGCAAAGGACATCATCACATCCTGGTCGATTCCGCGCTTCCCGCAGATCTGAGCAAGCCTATTGGCAAGGACGCCACCCACATCCACATGGGCGACGGGTCCACATGCAAAGAGATCAAACTGTCCGCCGGAACACATGTGATACGCACCTTGTTTGCTTCGGGCAACCATGTCCCGCACGACCCTCCCCTCACCGCGACGGTTGTGGTCACCGTAAAATAATTCTTCGACGGTCATCAGGCTTTGTCCTCCCTGGGATGGGAGGGCAAGGCCTGGTTTTTTTGGCCAATGTTTCTTCCGGATTAATTTCTGTTGTATTCCTCCTCGCCAACTTATAAAATTGAGAACTACCCTGATAAACAGGCGGGACTCGTGGCATGACCCAATTGCATAATAAAAACCTATCTGTCCTGGCCGCTGTCCGGACTGCCGTCCTTCTCCTTATACTTTTGGTCGGCCTGGCTGGCGTCAGCCTGGCGTATGAGGTCAACAAGAGCGCCGTTGTCCTTTTGATCACTAAAGGGGCCGACGGCAAAGACCTGGCGACAGGCACCGCCTCCGTCATCAAGCCGGACGGGACGTTGCTGACCAATTATCACGTCCTCGTCGACGCGGTTTCTGTTGACGCTATTTTTGCGGACGGCACAGTGGTCCCGGTCAAGGGAATTTTGAAGGTTGACCGCCAAAAAGATTTCAGCCTGCTGAAACTTGGGGGCGGAATTTATTCCACCCTGGAGCTGGGCGATTCGGACCAATTGGGAGTTTTTGATTACGTGGCGGCTCTGGGGTACCCTTCGCGGAGCGTGCAGAAAGGGCCGGACAGTTGGCAAGGGCTTCTCCTGCGATCGCACGGGTTCGTCCTGGGGACCCACCGGCAAGCCTATCCCGATTTTTCTTTCATCTACGCGACGACGCCGTTCTCCCCCGGTTTCAGCGGCGGCCCGCTATTCGATAAGGATAACAAGGTGATTGGCGTGGCTACGCTGGAAGGCCAATCCATCAACCTTGCGCTCCCGATCAATCACGTCAAACCTTTTCTGAACGAGAGCCGTCTCATCACGTTTGACGAATTGCGGGAACAGGACAAAACCTCCATGGAGGCGATTTATTATCGCGGGAATTTTGCCCTTTATGGGCTGGAAGACCCGGAAAAAGCCATCGGGCTTTTCCGCCAGGCCCTGTCTCTGGACCCTGATTTTGCTTTAGCCCATTATGACATGGCCGTCGCCTACCGCAAACAGGGGAAACTGGACCTGTGTATTGCGGAATATGAAAAGGTCCTGGCTATCCGCCCCGGGTTTCCTTCAGCCTTGTCCAACCTCGGCGGACAATACTTTCGCCAGGGGAAAACTGAAAAAGCCGCGGAACTGTTCAGAAAAGCCATAGACGTTTATCCCAATTTTATCCAGGCTCTGTCCAACCTCGGGGCCACCCTCAATAAGCTGGGCCAGACAGACGCGGCGGTCTCTCACCTTGAAAAAGCTTTGGCGCTGAACCCGGAGTTTGCCGTCAGCTACTATAACCTTGGCAACTCATTTTTTGCCGCCAAGCGGTTCGGCATGGCAAGGGAAGCCTATGACGCCGCCGTCAGACAGGGCATCGATTTTCTTTCCCTGCATTGGAAACTCTTCGAAATTAATAAAAGGGAGGGTAAAAATAAAGAGGCTTTGGCGGAACTCAGGACCATCCTGCGATTGGACCCGCAAAACGAATCTGCGCGGCAAAAACTTGCGGAGTTAGAAAAACCGTAGGGCAAATCATCCTTCCCGTCTCTTTAGAAAAAATTCGCGGGAGACCGTCAAATCTCTTCCATAGCTTGCGCCACCACTGAAAATACGGCGAAGAGGCTCTCCTTGGAACATTTGTCAAGCGTGTCCTCCAGAGTATGCCAGTGCGGGTAATCGAAATCGATCAGCACCACGGAGGGGATTCCCAGTCCAATAAAAGGATAATGATCGTCAAAAATTGTGTGTTTGCTTTGACTATGAAACTGAGCCACCTTTATTTTTTCCGCCGTTCCATAAATAAGTTCGACCAACCAAGGGGCGCTTTTCATGGAATGCGTTTCCTTATAAATTTCCAGGTTCCTGTCTCCCACCATGTCGATGATAATGACGCAATAAGGCCACATATCCACACCCGTTTGCCGCAATTGATTGGCATAGTAGGTCGATCCCAGTAAATTTTCCCCCGACCCCTTGGCTCCATAGTCTTCGCCATCAAAGAAAACCAACTCCACCGGCCTGCGGTCCCTGTTATTTTTCAGATACCGGGCCAATGTCAGAACCACAGCCGTTCCCGAACCCCCATCGTTGGCCCCCAAAATGGGGCGCAATCGCAAGGCTGGATTGGATTCTTCATCCGCATAGGGCCGGGTGTCGAAATGCGCTCCGATCAAAACAGCGGGGCCTTTGCGGGTCCCGTTGAATTTCAAACGGATGTTGGACATTTGCAAAGTTTTCCCGTTGCCTTGGTGAACAGGAAACGTTTGCACGTCCACCCCATCCGCATACTCCTCCCCCACCTTCCTGATAAGGTCGATCGTCCTGAAATATCCGGGACTGCCAAAATTTCTCGGACCAAAACCCGTGAGTGTTTTGAGATAATTCCAGGCGCTTTGGGAGTAAGATTGTAATTCCTCAGATCCGACGGTCTTTGGGCCCATGCCCAAAAAACCAAGCAACATTCCGGTTAACAAAGCGATGCGCCAAGCTTTTCTCATAAATTACGTCCTGTGCAGGGGTGAAAATCAGGATTTGATCTGTTTGGCAGGCGGATGGCCTTCTTTTCGACCTCGAATTTCCGCAAAATAATCATTCAGAATTTTACCGTGATCAAAAGCCAGGTTAGTGGGCAGGGAATCCTGTGAAGAAAAAATACCCACTGCCCGCGCATCCGAAGCCGCCTTTGGGGCGCCGTCAGCCTTAGCCACGAAAACCGTAGAAATGGTGTGTTGACGCGAATCCCGTCGAGGGTCGGAATAGGTGTGGAATTGACCGATCAACTCGATGTCCAGAGAGGTCTCTTCCTTCGCTTCACGCACCGCCGCCGTCTCCAGAGACTCCCCATAATCCACATAACCGCCCGGCAAAGCCCACCCGTAAGGGGGATTCGCCCTCTCGATCAATACGATGGCGCCATTTTCCAACTCAATGATGATATCGACGGTCGGAATGGGATTTCTGGGGTGAGTCATACCCTCATCCTATGGTAGTAGCACAGGCTTTTCAGTCTGGGCAAAGTTACAAGCTCATATTACCCCATCCAATGGCCCCGAAGCTACATCCTTCATAAAAACCTTTTAAAATCAATAAGATGCCCAATCCGGGACAATCCAGCCAATACTTGACAAAACCCTGATTTTTTGATATTTTAACAATATTCCATAAATAAATTTTTCTAAATTATTGCAGAAGGGGACCTCAAGTTTCCCCCAAAATGGCCGATAAATTTGGTATGCAAGGAGTCAATCATTCCCAGTGAAGAGGCGATTGATATCCTTTTGGAGATAAAAATCACCAAAACGATTGAAAACAGGGTTTTAGTACAGGCAGGTGAGGAGTCAAGCGATGGAAATTCCTGAAATAAAAAACAAAATTATTCAAAACAAGATCAAGGTTGGGAACAATCCCCCGCCAGCCAAAGGGGATAGTAGCGCTTCTTCAGCCAGTTCCACACAAGGTTCGGACAAGACAGCCCTGTCATCCGAAGCCGTTGCGCTTGAAAAAGCCATCAATGCGGTAAAAGCGAGTCCTGAAACGGTCCAGACGGAAAAAGTGGAACGCATCAAGGCCGAAATCGCCGATGGCTCCTACAAAGTAGACCCACTCGAAGTGGCCGGGAGCGTTTTAAAAGACATCATCACCCAGGTCTAATTTTTAGGCAATCACCCCTCAAATTTCGCCATCCCCGGCACTCGCCGAATAACACCCCGGAGTAACAACCTCCAAATACATCTAATAGAACACATACGCATTTCCCGCATTG
>JADFGI010000229.1 GCA_022567815.1 Nitrospinota bacterium | reverse complement strand
GGTGGATCGGAGTATTGGCGATCATGGGTCTGATAGTTATTCAAGGTGAGCGAGCGGCTGACCACGAATTTTCCGGATTCGTTGGCGGCGAGACTCGCATATTTGCGAAAAAACCGACCCATGAAGGGCAGAAAGATCATTCCGCATCTTTCGTCGCGCAACCGGAGTACTACCACGAATGGGAGGGAGGGAGCAGTTTTACCTTCGTCCCATTTTATCGTCTGGACAGCGCCGACGACGAACGCACTCATTTCGACCTGCGCGAACTCACCTTCCTTTTGCTTGAGGATGATTTTGAATTGCGGCTGGGGGTGCGCAAGGTTTTCTGGGGCGTCACCGAAGTGGTTCATTTGATCGACATCATCAATCAAACCGACCTGGTGGAAAATGTCGATACGGAAGACAAATTGGGCCAACCTATGGTCAATCTGTCGCTGGCAGGGGATTGGGGAACGGTGGATTTTTTCATATTGCCCTTTTTCCGCGAACGCACATTCCCTGGGCGGGGCGGCAGACTGCGCTCGGCCCTTGTGGTGGATACCGACCGGGCGGTCTTTGAAAGCTCCGCAGAGGAATGGCATACGGATTGGGCTGTTCGCTACAGCCATTTTTTCGGCGACTGGGATGTTGGCTTGTACCATTTTATTGGCACGGGCCGTGACCCTACCTTGGTTCGAGGAACAGACAGCTCCGGAAATGCCATCCTGATTCCGCTTTATGAGCAAATCAATCAGACCGGGCTGGATGTGTCCTACGTCATTAATGATTGGCTGTGGAAACTGGAGGCGCTTTACCGGGCAGGGCAGGGGAATGAGGATTATTTTTCCTGGACCGGCGGGTTCGAATATACGTTTACCCGGTTTTTCGATAGCGCAATGGATCTCGGTGTGGTTGTGGAGGGAATCTTTGACGAACGGGGAGACGACGCCACCACGCCTTTGGAAAACGATATTGCCCTGGCCCTGCGTCTCACCGTCAACGACCCCGCAAGCACCGAAGCTCTTTTTGGTTGGGTGCAGGACGTGACAGGTAACGCCCGATCGCTGTTTCTGGAAACCAGCAGACGGTTCGGCGATCATTGGAAATTAACGGTTGAAATGCGGGCTTCATTCAGTCAACCTGCAAGTGACCTCCTGTTCGGTCAACGTGCCGATGACTTGTTGCAAATGGAGCTGAACTATTATTTTTAATTGGCAGTGGAATGGTTAAATGAATCTATATAAATATACACTGACGGCCTTGGCCGCTTTAATACTTGCGTTTGCCCCCATCAGAGCTGAAATCGCCGAAGGAGCTGGGAATACCTTCAACCAACTGCTGACGGAAAAATTGACTCTCGAAAAAGAGTATGGAGTCAAATCCCTGGAATGTTTCCCTTTCATCAAAAAGATCGGTTTTACCCAGGATCAGATTCCCCTGATTGAAAACTGCCTTGCAGGAACCCGCTCTCTAATAAAAGCCCTGGCCCAGGTTCCCAAAGCCGATGTTCGCAAAATCGGAATTAGCGACCGGTTTTTGCGAACCGGAGGTTTTCACACCGTCCTGGTTCCCTGGAACGCCTCCACGGAGAAGATGGTTCAATTTTTGGAACAACAGCAAAGCGATGAGGAAAAAAAACAATTCCTGGAAAAAATCCATGCCCTGAAACGGGCGATTTCAAAAAAAATAACCGTCCGTCAACTCTATTGCAGTATGCGGATTTCCAATGAACAATGCCATGCAGGATACCAAAACCTGTCGGAGATAAAATCGGAGAATTCGCTAAAAAAAATGAAATGGCGGGAGATTGTCATCACCGAATCTCATGTCTCTCAAAAAGACCCTTATATTCTGGCGTTGGGATTTGACAATTCTCCCAAGGAAATGTTGAGCCACCTGCAACAAGACGTTGAGCAAATTTGGGCGGTTCGGAAAAAGGGCTACGAGGAAATTGAAGCGAAGTACGGCCAGGCTTTCAAGGAAAGACTGCAATCAGAGAATTTTTTCTGCGCTCCGGACCTGTCCCAGGAAGAATGCCAACAGGGAGCTTTGAATTTATTTCAGGCCAGCGAACAGGATGTTTTGCAGGAAAAATTTTGGGGACGGGTGAACGTGGTGCGATTCAACACCCTTATTGAAGATGATTTCAATGTTACGCTACGTTACGATTTGCCCGTCAAGGAAATCATCCGGCATTTTTCCCAAAAACCGTCGCGGCAGGAAGCCACCAAAAACACCATCATGGCGGAAAAACAGGAAGGCCGCTCCAAGAACAATCATGCCGGTCTCCGGGGAGTTTGCGACCTGGATGGGCTGGGGTCCGCGCTTTGCGCCAAGGCGTTCCAGAGCTTCATCGATTTCCTGAAAAAAAATCGCGACTATCGAGTGGCCCAACCCTGGGCGAACCTTATGTTTGTGGACGGCAGGCAATTGGCGAGAGTCAACTTTGCCCTCAACTCCTCATCCAGGGACACTTATATTTATGTGGACGCAAACACCAACCTTGGGGATTTGGAAACCTATCTGGGCAAGTTTGAAAGTCAGAAAGACGGAGAGAAGTGATGGGACGAACTGTTTAATCAGGAAGTTCCACCTTACCTGCTCTGGTTTCCTGGGGAAGAAGGTGGTGGCGCGTGTCGTATTCCACCGAAGTCAGAACAAATTGTCTGGCCAGACCGGAAGTTAGATTGATGACGAGAGGAGCTACCAGGTTTGCCGTCATTTCCAGGTAATTTTCAGGGATGGTAACAATGACCCGCGTTAACAGGGTGTTCCCTGGCTCAAACCGGATTTGTGCTTTTTCCCCTTCGGTCAATTTCACCGAGTAATCGGGGACATAGAGGAAGGGGTCGGTGATGACAAACGCCAAGCTGGGCGTTTGCAACGATTGCAACCATTCCATAGGACTTTCTATGTTGGGGGCAAAAGGCAAACAGGTGAACTGGTTTTCCCTCTCAAATCCATAAAGACCCACGGGAAAATTGAACACTTCCGTTTCCTTCACTTCAATATTGCCAAACCGGGTGGTATTGTATTTCATGAATCCAGATTTTCTTTCATTAGTTGAGAAATTTTTCCCATATCAATCTCAGTGGCGGGCTTCGCGGCAGAGCGATTTTCCTCCTTGATTCTCAAAAACACCTCTTCACGATAAATTTTGGTTTCCTTGGGAGCTTCGATTCCAAGACGGATGTTTTTTCCTTTTACATCTATAACGGTTATTTTGACATCTTCATTAATCTTAATACTCTGGCCGATTCTTCTTGTGAGGACAAGCATAGGTGGAGTCCATTCCGTTTTTTTGGCATTTGGGGGATAATGTTGGGATTATAGCAAATTACCAGCCGGTTTATGAATTATTTGTCAGGGGTTTCCACATAGGTTAATCATTGACAGGTTGCGGTTGTTTATGATAGCTTTCGCACTTTCCTCCGTAACGGAAACACGTTTTCAATGCGAGGGTAGCTCAGTCGGTAGAGCAGAGGACTGAAAATCCTCGTGTCGGCGGTTCGATTCCGTCCCCTCGCACCTTTGTTTGCAACAGGTTCCAGGTTTTCATCTCCAACCACTTTTTCCTCTCTGTGTAATTCCTGTGTAATCGTGTCAGAAAAACTACCTTTTTTGGCGTGGATTCTATCCTCAAGTTTATCCATTACGGCTTGAACTAGATGGGTAATTGCGGTGTGCCGAAGGGTATGCCTCACAATTTGTTTGGGATCGAGACCTGCATTACGAACAAAGAGGTGGTCCCAGGAATTCGGACAAGGTGTTAAGCTACGATTTATGATCAAAGGAGGGTCATGGGGAGAGGAAGGGACTGCGAGATCGCAGAATATACCAGGAAAACGTTCCGGCCAGAATCAATCCTATGGAATATAAAACCATTTTTGCGATGATGAGGGCCGAGTCGTGGAAATTAAATATAAGGATCAACATCATTGCCACTCCAATAGCCAGAGGCCAGAGGAATTTGAACTCGGACCGGGCCATGCTATAGGTAAATATAACGTTGGCAACCGCAAGCATTGCCATGGCAAAACTAATAATTTTTAGCAATTCGGCCCCCGCCTGGTATTTTTCACCGAACAGAAGGATGATGATTTGCTCCGGCCAAAGAGTACAGGCAAGGGCAAAACCCCCGCCCAAAAGGGCGGTCATGCCCAAACTGACCCAAAGGATTCGGGAATCCTCTTTTCCGGTGGCCTGGGCCCTGGAGGCTTCGGGAAAAAGAACGACAATAAGAACTCCGGGAAGAAATAAGGCGATCCGTCCCAGAATGGCGGCTATCGAGTAAAGGCCGGCCTCTTCCGGCGTGCAATAATGCTTTACTAAAACAATATCGAGGTTTCCCAAGACCATGACCAAAGTGGTGGAGAGAAAAACCGGAAGCGAGTAACGGCGCATTTCAGAAAAAATGCCATGTGGTATTTTTCCCTTGGGAATAACAAGAATGTCACGCAAAAAAAACAGGGTAAAACCAATGGCGATCATGGCTCCAATCGTTCCCGATAGAAGCGCTCCATTAACTCCCCATCCTAATGCGAGGACGAAAAGCAAACACGATAAAAACCGAACCAGCGAAACACTGCTACCGCAAATCCCGAAAGCGGCAAAGCGGTGCAACCCCTGAATCACCCCCAGAAAAACCGGGAGAATAAGTAAAAACGCCAACTGGACCAGCATGATTAGGATAGGCGTTTTTGCCTCCAGGTGCAGGAAGTTTTGAATCCAGGGAATCGCGGCCAGGCCGATCAGAAACATAATGACAGAGACTGAAACCATTCCACGGAAACCTTCCACCAGAAGGCTCTTGACCTGACCCAGGCTATTTCCAATTTTACGGTGTAGCGGGAAAATACCAGGGGAAGGACGGCGACGGGGGCGGAAAGAATGACGGCCAGCGAATTTACAGCGTTGAAGGTTCCATAATCTATTGTGGTCAGGGTCCTGCCCGCGACCAACTGGAACAGGTAACTGAATATGTTGCTGGAGTTCAACAGAACCAGGATGAGCAGGTTATTGCGTAAAAATTTACGCACGAGAGCCCTCAGTCTCTGTATCTATCGATTCCTTTTTTTCCATTTGTTCGTGGTTTTTCTTGCGAAAGTCCCTGGCTTCAAGGATCACGCCGACCAACAGCATGTAATACCCCACCACCGCAACTTGTTCCGCTACGGGATCCAGTCTGATGGTAAGAAAAAAAGCCGTTAGCACGAGAGTCAAAAGAAAACCGGCAATGTAATAGGTTCCTGCTCCCCCGTAAACCTTTTTTGAAAGACTTGGCCAACGCTGTTCCAGCTTTGGTCGCAAATGTGGAGAAAAATTTTTCCAAACAAGGACTGCGGCGATAC
>JADFGI010000228.1 GCA_022567815.1 Nitrospinota bacterium | reverse complement strand
AACCCGGAAATATCGACATCGGCCTCTGCCATCATTTTCAAATTGCCCAGGGAAATTTCCAATTCATCCACTTTCCCCTGCACGCCGAATCCGGGCCGGGTTTTAAAATCTGCCACGGGAACCAGTTTGAGGCCGCGCCGCTTGGCCTCTTGAATGACCGCCTGGGCCAGAGGATGCTCCGATCCTTTTTCCAACGATGCGGAAAGAACCAACAATCGCTCCGGGGAAATTTTCATCTCCGTTTCAATGAAGACATCCGTCACTTCCGGTTTGCCCCAGGTGAGGGTTCCGGTTTTATCGAAAATAACGGTGTCCAGTTTTTGCGCCTGCTCCAGAGTTTCTCCGCCTTTGATCAGAATGCCCATTTCAGCTCCTTTACCGGTTCCAACCATGATGGCAGTCGGCGTGGCCAGCCCCAGGGCACAGGGGCAGGCGATGATGAGCACGGAAATAAAAATCATCAACGCGAAAATAAAAGGCGCTGTTGGCAGGGAGATCATCGTCTGCCCTACTCCCCACCAAACGAAAAATGCCAGCAGGGCGATGCCGATCACGATGGGCACAAAAATCCCCGCGACCTTGTCGGCGAGCCTTTGGACCGGGGCTTTGGATCCCTGAGCCTCTTCCACCAGTTTGATGATCTGCGACAACACCGAATCTTTGCCCAGATGAGTGGCGCGTAATTTAAAGTATCCGGTCTTGTTAATGCTTGCGCCGAACACATCGGCGCCTGATTTTTTTTCAACGGGAATGCTTTCTCCTGTGATCATCGACTCATCCACAACAGCGTTTCCCTCAAGGATCTGGCCATCGACCGGGATTTTTTCGCCCGAACGGACGATGACGGTATCTCCCGGAACCACTTCCGTAATCAGGATTTCGACTTCTTCCCCATTGCGCTCGACACGGGCGGTTTTCGGTTGCAGTCCCATGAGTTTTTTGATCGCTGAAGAAGCGCGGCTTTTGGCCCGCGCTTCCAGCCAGCGCCCCAACAGCACCAAGGCAATAATCATCGCCGATGTGTCGTAATAAACGATGACCTCCTGCCCCAAAAACTCCAGCGACGATGGAAAGAAGGTAGCGAACGCGCTGAAAAAATACGCCGAGGAAGTTCCCACCGCGATGAGGGTGTTCATGTCGGCATAGCCGTGTTTCAATCCTGCCCAAGCGCCCCGGTAAAATTGCCAGCCTGCCCAAAACTGCACCGGGGTCGCCAGCACGAACAACCAAAAATGAAAAAAAGGCGTGCCCGCATTGGGCAGAACAGGCAGGGTCTCCTGCATTCCGCTCAACATGATGAACGCGCCCAAAATAGCGCTTGTTATGAATTTAATTTTTACCAGGCGTATTTCTCGATCATGCCGTTCCTCTTCACTTGCTTCCCGGCTATCCTCTTGCTCATCCGGGAGCAGTGTGTAGCCGATGTCCTTCAAGGCGGATTGAAAATTTTGCAATCCGGTGATGGAGGGAAGAAACTCGACCACCGCTTTTTCTGTTGCCAGATTCACTTGAGCGGTCGCCACTCCCTCCATGCCGGACAATTTGCCCTCCACACGGGAAACGCAGGAAGCGCAAGTCATCCCTCCCACCCGAAACACCTTTTTGGTCCAGACAACCTGGAACCCTAGTTTTTCTATCGCCTGGGAAACATCGCCGAGCGAAATTTTCTCCGCATCAAAATCAACGACAGCCAACTCGGCTCCGAAGTTGACGCTGGCTTTTTCGACGCCCTCCAGTTCCCCCACTTTTTTCTCGATCCTGGAGGCACAACTGGCGCAACTCATCCCCTTGACCGGAAGTTTTACGGATTGAAGTTGGGATTCATTAGTTACTGACATTAGGGGACCATCTCTAAAATAATCATGATATATTGTAGGATACATTTTTTTTCTATTAGGATTTTTCCATTGCAACCGGTTGAAAATTTTTTCATGAGGTTTCTACTGACATTTTGTTTCATTCTGACCTTTTTGGGGACCCAGACTTTCAAGGCAATGGCCGAACCCCGCCTGGTCGATTTGACGCATCCCTTTGATGAAAGTACCATTTACTGGCCGACCAGCAAACCCTTTATGCTTGAGAAGGTCCATGAAGGCTTTACCTCTAAAGGCTATTGGTACGAATCGAATGATATCAGCGGGTCGGAACACGGAGGGACGCATCTCGACGCCCCCGCCCATTTCGCCCGTGGCAAGTGGCATGTCGATGATATTCCTCTTGACCGCCTGATCGCTCCCGGAATCGTCGTGGACGTCCGCAAACACGCTATGAATGATCCCGATTATCTGATCCGCAAGCAAGATTTTCTCGATTGGGAAAAACAGCATGGAAAAATCCTCAAGAACACCACGGTTCTGGTTCTTACCGGTTGGGAGTCGTTCTGGCCGGACAAAAAGAAGTATCTTGGAACGGATCAGCCGGGCGACGTCAAAAATCTTCATTTTCCAGGATTCAGCGCCGAGGCGGCCCGGTTTCTGGTCAATGAGAGAAACGTGGGATCGGTCGGACTGGACACACCGAGCCTTGATGCCGGGCAATCGACGGATTTTATCGCGCATCAGATTTTCGGAGAAGCCAACGTTCCCGGCTACGAGAACATCTGCAATCTTTCCACCCTGCCCCCCAAGGGACTGCGGGTGATCGCTCTTCCCATGAAAATTGGCAAGGGTAGTGGCGCACCGCTCAGAATTGTTGCGGAAATTAGCGATTATTAATTGATGCCAGCGTGACGCTGGATCCAATATTTCCGTGCGATGGGTATATGGCTGACTGAACTCTCTTTCGCGCGGAATCTTTCTTCCCGCGTAGCGGCCGCTGTCGCTTTATTTTTTAGTGAAGAGACCTTTGAGGGTGAACACCCCATAGAACAGAAAAAGGATGCCTATCAATCCTTTAGAGAATGAATTCCTGCTGACCGCTTCGGTGAACAAAAACACACCCACCCCGCTCAAAATCGCGCCCATAAGAAAAAACCCCGCCGCTTTAAAAATGGGCATGCTGTCGGGCTTATGGTGAGTTTCGCGCTGTTGTTTGAGTTGCCATCTCCAGCGGAGGATGTAGAAAGTTTGCCGAAACCAGGAGATCAATCCCGAATCGGTTGCCAGGCTGGTCTGGCAATACATGCAACGTGAATCGGTGACGCGGTTGGGAAAGCCGCAATTCAGGCAGATTTTGGAGTCTGGATTTTGATTCAAAAGAGTTTCTTTTTTCGGTTTATCCATAATGTGCCAGGGAATACGCCAAAACGGACGTTTCAACGCTATCTCAATGAAATCACACGACTTTCTTGCTATGTCTAAATTCTATCCTGATTGAATTGGAGTGTCAATCCTCAAGCAAACCAGCCGGAATCTTCTGTGCCCAAAACCCTTGCAAATTCGGCCCTAAAATTTTTCCACAAAAATTCGCCGGTTTCGATATTATTGGAATAATCGGTGAAATTTCAGCTCTTTCCTTGTACTAATTTTCGGAGAAAAATTTATGAATTGGTTCATCCCCGGTCTGGTCTTGTTGGTTCACTTATTTGCTTCGGCATCCTTCGCGGAGGATGCGAAAGACACCTCCGGGACAGAAAATATGGCTTTCATAGAAGCCGGAATTTATGAAATGGGCAGTCGGCGGTCGCTCAGGGAATTGATTCCCGCGGACCTCATGCACACCGACCGCCATGCCCTGGGACCGGAAAATCCCGCCCACCATGTGCATGTGGATGGATTTTATATGGATATTTATGAAGTCACCAATGCCGAATACGAGAAATATGTAAACGCGGAAGGCAAGAAAAAGCCGAGATTCTTTGACAATCCTGATTTCAACGGTCCACGCCAACCCGTGGTCGGAGTTCCCTGGAAAGAAGCCGTCAAACATTGCGCCTGGAAAGGCAAGCGTCTGCCCACCGAAGCGGAATGGGAAAAAGCGTCGCGGGGCAAGCGTCATATCAGCTATCCCTGGGGCAACGAACCGCCGGACAGCAAAAAGGTGAATTTTAATGAGGAATTGAATAAAACTTCAGCCGTTGGTTCCTATGAAGCGGGAAAATCCGATTACGGCGTTTATGACCTTTCGGGCAACGTGTCCGAATGGACGCATGACTGGCATCTACCGGAATACTATTTATTCTCGCCCAAGGCAAATCCCCAAGGGTTTGAAAGAGGACAGTACAAGGTGATCCGTGGCGGCAACTGGAGAAACAACGCTCAACGTCAACATGACCTACCGCAACGCCACGGTGCCATCCATGAGCAACAAAACCGTCGGCTTCCGTTGCGTCAAAAGCGCTGAGGGGAAATAAAAGATCGCCTGGCCCGGATGATATTAGAACTTCCTGCTACTTAGGCGGAGGGTTTTTACAGGCTTCATAATAAGACCTAAGTACCGCGTTCATGCGGGTTTGATAACCTCGGCCCTGTTTTTTGAACCATTCCACCATGTCCGCATCAAAGCGAACGGTCAAGCGTTCCTTATCCTGATTGGGCCTGAGGATCATGGCGTTTTCCATCCACGAGGGTTGGACCGCTAAAGCATCGGGATCTTTTTTGATAGCCGCATTGATCTTTTTGTCAGTCAGCCTGGAAATACGTCCCCAATCGGTCTTATCCTGTTTAAGACCCTCTCCCAAACGTTTCCTGATAACTTTTTCTTTCATAATTCCGCGCTCTCCGTGCACTGATCAGCCGCCGTCTGTCACCACGCCAGACAAATACGACTGTTATAATCAATTCCTCAGGACCAATCGCACCAATCGCCAAAAACCGCTCTTCACCATGTTCAGATTGAGTTGACGGTACTTCGAGAACCTCTCCACCCCAGATTTCTTTTGCCCGCACAAAATCAATCCCGTGGATCTCAATATTGCGACGGTTTTTGTTTTCATCCCATTCAAACATTATTGTATAATACATATAGTGTACATACAACTCAATAAGAACTGAATATTGAAGGGAAATCTGTCATGGAATTTATGCGGGATGTCTTGCGTGAAAAAAAACAACGCCTTGAAGCCGCTGAGCTACGGGCTGGCATACTGGAAGGTTATCAAGATGCTATCGCTGGCCGAACATCCAAGTTTTCAGGAAACTTGAAAGACGATATAGCAAGGTTCAGAAAACGCGGCAAATAAATGTGGCCGTCAGAAAAATGCTAGCGGGCAGATAATACTTGAATAGCACTAACAATTCGGTGGCTTAAGGCTCTTTTTTCTCTTTTCCTCGGTTTTATCCTGTAATTTTTTAATCTCGTTTAGAAATAATTGGATTTCTTCAAGATCAGAATTCATTTGCTCCAAAGCAGGTAATGATGACGACTCCGCTGATGCTTGGTCATGCCCTTGTTCAAGCTTTGAACATTTTTCCATATTCCTATATATCCTTATCCCAAAATCATCTTCAA